>NZ_PVUE01000007.1 GCF_003003235.1 Antricoccus suffuscus | reverse complement strand
CTGCCCCTTAGCTTCAATCACCCTGCTACGACAGGGCAATGGTGGTGGTCTCTCACCTCCACTCGATCGATCAGCGCCTCACGGCGCTCGTGGATTTGGCACCATTCCGGCGGCACGTCGCAGCCCGGGAACGTGCAGCCACCGTCCCGCGCGACCAGGGCCGCGTACTGCCGGTCTGAGGCCAGCCGCACGGCGTGGCCCAGGTGCAGGATGACGCCGTTGCTGTCTAGGACGGCGGGCAGGAACTTCAGGTGCGCGGCTTCGGCGAGCAGGTCCCGCACCGGGACGCGGACGCCGTGGGTGCTGGTGGCGTATCCGCAGCCGGCCTTGAGGTCCTCGAGGCGGATCGTGGTGATCACGGTCCCGCGGATCCCGCCGCGGCCACTCGGCACGCCACCACCGCCGCCGTTGCTGGTGCTGTCGTTTCCGTTGCTGCCGCCGGTGCCGTTGCTACCAGCGTTGCCGGTGCCAGCACCATCGCCGCCGCCGTTGCCGTTGCTGCCAGCGTTGCCGGTGCCAGCACCACTACCACCATCGCTGCTGCTGCTGCCGGTGCCGTTGGTGTCGAGGAGTCGGTTGACCGCCGCGAGTAACGCGTCGTGCACGCGCTGCCCACCGGTGCGCGCGTCCCGCCCAGACACATCGGCCGGTCGCGGCGCGGCGAGCGGGTCGAGGACGGCGCGTAGTTTCGCGAGCAGTTCCGCGGTCACCTGCCCGGTCACGGCGCCACTGTCGTGCAGGTGCAGGGCGCGTTGCCGGGCGCGTTGCTCATCGCGGGGTTCGTCACCGTCGGGGTCTAGGCGCGCGATGATCTCGGCCGCGAGCCGGGTGAGGTCTTTCGGCCCGAGGGTGGTCGCGTGACTGGTCAGGATGGTTTCTGCCTCGCCGCGGTCGGCGTCGGAGACGTCGGGCCGGTGGGCGAGGTGGCCCAGGCAGGTCGTGATCACGCGGGCTTGGGCCGGGGTGAGGCGTCCGGCGCGTTGCCGCGCCGCGAGGTACTCCCACCGTGGTGGCTGCGGCTGGCCGGTGAACGTGACCCGCGCGCCGAGGCCGGCGGCGGCCTCGACCCGGTGCCGCGCATCGGTATGCGTCACGTGCAGGGCGTCTGCGAGCAGGATCGCGATGGTCCGTTTCGACGCTACCTGCGCGGCGCTGGTGTCCTCCAGCGCGCCGATGACCGCGTGGTCGAGCGCGGCTAACGCGTTACGGGCTTGTTCGAGGTCACTGGCGAACTGCAACAACCCGGCCGGCCCGAGCCCAGACAAGCTCGCCCGGTCGGCGGTATCGATCAACTCCCGCGCGGCCTCAGTGAACGCGTGCTGGACGGTGCTGAGGCGTTCGGGTACGGGGAGGTAGGCCACGCTCACGACCAACTCACCTCACTCCATCTATCAGTCACTTCATTCATTAGTACGTACGTTCGATTATAGATGATCGCGACGACATTTGTCTAGAGGTCAGTGGGAGTCTCTGAGCGTCTCGGGCGCGGGACATCTGCGGCGGGTGTTGGGTTGTCGCATATCGGCGTGATGACGCTCAAGACAGGTGACGGTTCCGTGTCAGGACTTCGATGACAGTTGCCCGCTATCGGCCAATTGGGCGTGCGGTTGTCAGATTACGGCCAACCGAAGCCCGTCGGTCGCGTCGTTCATATTGAAATCGAGTCCAGTTACGTTGGTGCGCTCGCCAGACCCGAAACACTGCCCTGGCGGACTTCCGCCGCACCACGCCTAAGGATATGACGCATTACTGAATCGAGGCGTCTACTGGCCTCGTCGGTCGAGCTTGCGCCAAGCTGGCAGGCGATGAATCCATCCGGCCGCACGAGCACAGGCGTCGTGTAGATGTGTCCGAACTTCGCGTCGGACGGGCTGTAGTCACCTGTCGCGCCCACATCAACGCAGGCGAGATCGATATCAAGAGCCGACCCGACCTGTTGTACGGCGTCAGTCCAAGTCGGCCCGTCGGTCGACGTGATCACGGTGAACGCACCGCCCCAAAGGTCACTTGTCGAAACCTGCTCTCCGGTGCTATCGCGCAACCATGCATGTGGCGCACGGACACCAGGAGTGATCGTCTCGATGTACGTCCCTAAGGTGTGCTGCGGAGCGTCGTACCCGTCGTTAAGCACCGCATCCGATTGATAGAACGTGCCCAGCTGGAAGCCGGTATGCAAGACCGCGTTAGTCCCCTGCGCCGCAGCATGTTCGGCGAGAAAAGTGCGACCTGCGTCGCTGAGCTCGCCGGTACGCATCGCCTCATGCTCTCCCACCATGACCGACGCCGTGATCGCCTGAAAATTGAGCGAGTTGTAGGTCGCGGCCTTGACGACCTCCCGCGCCTTGGACTTTCGCTCCACCTCATAGGTGTCGAGGAGTGAGTCGTCCGCACCGCCCTTGAGCACGAGCGCCAGCTTCCACGCAAGATTGTTCGCATCTTGCACGCCGGAGTTGGCTCCGTACCCACCCCACGGAGAGTGCCAGTGGGCGGCGTCGCCGGCGAAGAAAACGTTGCCCTCGCGCCACGATCGCAGCAGGCCGGTCGTGTAATCGAAACGGAGCACATCGCGGATATCGACCGGGCAATCGGGATCGCCCAACGCACCTCGGATCCGCTCGACCAGAACGGAGTTCGGAGGAACCTCGTCCTCGTCGTGGTGGAAGCTGTAGCGCCAGAGTCCAGTGTCGGGATTCTGACTTCCGAACCACCCCGAATAGCGCGGGTGCAGCACAAACGAATGGAAAAAACCACCTTTGCCGACCGTGTCCTCAAGCGGTGCGTCGAACTCGACCAGCACTTGATTCTCGAAAGCCGGGCCATGGTCCTGCCCTTGGCCTAGCCGGTTACGCACGAAGCTGTGAGCGCCGTCGCAAGCGACGACGTAACGGGCACAGACGGCAGTCGCGGTTCCCGAGTCGGCGTCGACGACGCGTACCTCGTAGCGCTGGTGGCCGACCTCGGCGATGTCGACTACGCGGTTGCCGAACGCGATATGCGTCGACGGAAAAGACCTTGCACGCTCGAGAAGGGCCGCTTCGTAATCCGAGGCCGCTACCTTGCGGGGATAGACGGGCGCGAGGTTGTGCCACTTGGCGACGTACTCCTCGAACGTTCCTGATGACTGACGAACCTCGTAGACCGGGCCACCGTTTATCGTGACGTAGAACCCTTGGCCATTGGATCGGGCGATTTCCCAGCCGCGGCCCTTGAGCAGGTCCCATACGCCCCACTGCCGATACAACTCGCCGGTCGATGCGTGCACGTACTGTCCTTTCGGCAACTGAGTCGTGGTTGACCGCTTCTCAAACAGACGAACGTCGACGCCCGCACGACCGAGGAGGTACGCGAGTGCCAGGCCAGCGGGTCCCCCTCCGCAGATGATGACGTCGGTCTCGACATAGTCGCTAGTCATATCCGCGTCCCCTCACCGAGTGGTTTATCCACGACCGATAGGGCACGGCGCTCCGGGTCGCGGACCCATTCGGACCACGATCCCACGTATAGCTGGGCTTCTATCCCAACGGACTTCAAAGTGAGGACCTCGAGAGCAGACAACACGCCGCCGCCGCAGTACACAACAACCTCACTGTCAGCGTCGATTCCCGCGCCTGTGTAGATATCAGTGATCTCGTTCGCTGTCCGCAGTAGCGTTCGCGGATTCCACTGATCTGCGGCAGGAAGGTTGATCGCGCCTGGGATGTGGCCGAGCTCGTAGGCGCCTTCGTCGCGCGCGTCTACCAGGACCACCGACCCGCCGAGATCGCCAATCTGCTTTGTTGACACATCCGGTAGGCGTCCGCCCCGCAACACGAGCGGTGCGCTATTTCTCGCAAGCCGCCGCTGCTCGCCCTCGGCGACCGGTCCACCGGCCTCCTTCCAGGCGCGGAGACCGCCGTCCAGCAATCGAACGTGTTCAAGCCCGGCCCAAGCCAGCGTCCACCATCCCCGCGCGGCGATCGCCGGCGACCTGCCATAGACGATTAGCTCGGTCTCGTTGTCGACGCCCCAATCCGCTAGCCGCCGTTCAAGCTCAGCGACGTCTGGCAGTGGGAGGTTTCCCGTTGACGCAGTGGGCGTGGACGCAAACACGTCTCGTATTTGCGCATGAACCGCATCGTGAATGTGGCACTTGCAGAAGTCAAGATAGTCGTCGGCCGGCTCGCCGAGCCGGACATCGACGTACACGCGATTCCGGCTCGGATGATCGAGGAGATCGGCAGCCGAAACCACCAGGTCGGATCGATAGCCGTCTCGCGAGACTAGGGCTGCGATTGGATCGTTCATCGTCACGCGGATCCTTCCCCGTATAGCGCGCGATGCTAGATGATCCCCTGCTCGCGCAGCGCCTCGATCTGCTCGGGCGTTTTGCCTAACACGTCCGCAAGTACCGAATCTGTGTGCTCGCCGAGGGTCGGCGGCGCCTGGTTGTATTCCACCGGCGTACCCGTGAGGCGAAGCGGACTCGCAATCAACGGGACCGATCCGCCCGAGGCCGTCGGTACGTCGACGCGCAGCCCGCGGTGCTTCACCTGGGGCAACTCGAAGACCTGCTGGTAGTTGTTGATCGAACCGCACGGCACGCCGACCGCTTCAAGCATCTGTACCCATTCGGCGGTCGGTCGCTCGAGCATGGTCGTGCACAGTTCTGGGATCAGCGTGCTGCGGTTATTTACCCGTCCGGGCACCGCTCGGTAGTGCTCATCGGTCGCGAGGTCATTGCGCCCGATCGTGTCGCAAAAACGCGCCCATTGAGTGTCGTTACCTACCGCGACGACGATCTCGCTGTCTGAGGTGGAAAACACCTGGTACGGCACGAGGCTCGCGTGCTCGTTGCCGTAGCGACCGGGCGACTTGCCGGTGGTCAGGTAGCCCACGCCCTGATTGCCGCCGATCGCGATGATGCAGTCAAGCAGCGCCATGTCGATGTACTGCCCTTGACCGCTAACAGCTCGGTGGTTGAGCGCGGCGAGGATCGCGACACTGGAGTACATCCCGGTAAAGACGTCGGCGGCAGCGATCCCGACCTTCTGCGGCCCGCCGCCGGGCCGGTCGTCGCGCTCACCGGTGATGCTCATCAGGCCACCGATGCCTTGGAACACAAAGTCGTAGCCGGGCTTGTGCGCATCCGGCCCGTCCTGGCCATAGCCGGTGATCGAGCAGTAGACGAGTGCCGGATTGACCTCCTTGAGCGACGCGTAGTCCAATCCGTACCGCTTGAGGTCGCCGACCTTGTAGTTCTCTATGACGACGTCGCATTCCCTCGCCAGTTCACGCACCACGTCTTGGCCCTCGGGCGTCGAGATGTCCAGGGTGATCGACTTCTTGCCGCGGTTGGCGGCCGCGTAGTACGTCGAATCCGGGCCGTCGCTGCCATCCGGCTCGTGTAACCACGGCGGTCCCCACTTGCGGGTGTCGTCACCCACGCGCGGCCGTTCGACCTTGATCACCTCTGCACCGAGGTCCGCGAGGTTCTGGGTGCACCACGGACCGGCGAGCACCCTGGACAGATCGAGCACCTTGATATGTGACAACGCGCCTGGCATTCCTACTCCTGTCTGACTTTTCGGCTTATTTCTCGCGTCCGGGGACGCTGAGCGACGGTCGGGTGTTCAGCGTCTCGGCCTCAAAACCCGCGAGACGTTTGTATTGCACCTCGACCGACTTCAGTTCGTCGGCGGCATCGCCAACCGCGCTTCCGCGAGCGAGCTCGCTGACTCGCGTCATCACTTCGCCATCCTGCCGCCGGTTTGCCAGCTGCACCTGGGTCGTCACCGGCCGTCGAGCCTCCTCATACGACGCGAGCGCCTCGATCTCGTCGTCATGCGTTGCCAGCTCCAAAGCGAGCACGCGGGCGTCGATGATCGCCTGCGACGCGCCGTTCGAGCCGAATGGATACATCGCGTGCGCGGCATCACCGAGAAGCGTCACGCGACCGTCGGTCCACCGGTCAAGCGGTTCGAGGTCAACCTTCGGATATTCGTACGCCGCCTCCGCATTGCCGATCAGCGAGGCGATGTCGAGCCAGTCGAATCGCATCGAGTCGACGTACTGCACGAGGTCGCGCTTGTCCGCGGGCTGCGTCCAGTTGCCGCGCTCGCTCTCGGTCGCCGTCTCGTCGGTACGCCGCGACAGGATCCAGTTGACCAGGACCAGCCCGTCCGCACGTGGCCCGGAGATCGGGTAGGCGACGACGCGCTGCACCTCATCTCCGACAATCACCATCGACGTACCGCTGAGGAACGACGGCGCCCACGTGACGCCGCGCCACATGAGCCAGCCGCTCCAGGACAGCGGCCCTTCATCCGGGCGAAGCACCCGGCGTACGGACGACCGGATCCCATCGGCGCCGATAAGCAGCGACGCGGTCGTAGACGCCGTGGTGTCGGAACGACGGTTTTGGAACTCGCAGGTCACGCCGCCGTCGTGCTGGTGGAATCCGGTGATGCGCATCCCGGACTGCACCGCGTCTGGACCAAACCGGGCTACGACCGCCTCGGCTAGCAGTTGCTGCAGTTTCCCTCTGTGCACGGAGTACTGCGGCCAGCGGTAGTCGGCAGCAAGACCACGTGGCTCCGACCAGATCAGCTCCCCCATCGGGTCGTAGTAAGCAAGCTCCGTCGACTGTGCGCCGAGCGAGGCGAGCCCGTCACCGAGGCCGAGCTCGGTCAGCTCCCGGACCGCGTGCGGCGGCAAGTTGATGCCGACACCGATCGGCTGGACCTCCAGCGCGGCCTCGGCGACCGACACGTCGGTGATGCCCGCCGCGTGCAGGCTCAACGCCGCGGTCAGGCCGCCGATCCCGCCACCGGCGATCACGATGCTCATGTCCCGGCGCTCATGTCGTGGCGGGCACACGGGGCGGGAACTCGACCATCGCCTCACCCGTCGCCACGGTCTCGTCGCGCTGGTTCTTGACCGCGATGTCGATGACGACCCACTGCGACTTGTCCGTGACCTGCTTGGACTTCACGACGCCGGACGGGGTGATGGTGTCGCCCGGTTTGACCGGTGACTTCCAGCGGGTCTCCAGACGCCGGTGCTCGCCGTCCGCTGCGTACGCCCAGTCGGTGAGCATCCGCGTGATGAGCCCGAAGTTGGTCATCCCGTGCATGATGATGCCGCCGAACTTGGTCTTGCCGAAGCTGCCCTCCATGTAGTTGTCGTCGAGGTGCAGCGGGTTGTAGTCGAGTGAGCCATCGCAGAACTCACGGATCGTTTCCCGGGTAACGGAAAACGGGACGCCGTCGATTACGTCGGCGACATTCAGGGTCTCAAAGAATTCGGTCATCGGCTGTCCTCACATCGGGCGGATCGTCTGGCCGCGACCGGAGCAAATGACCTCGTCGCGTTGGTTGAAGAAGACGTTGTCGTGTACGACGAACAGCCGCTCCTTCTTGATGAACTTGTCGAGGGCGCGGGCCTGCATCGTGATCGTGTCGCCGGGCCGCGCCGGGATGTTGTAGCTCCACGACTGGCCGGCGTTGATGGTGCCGGGACTGCGCATGAAGTCGGTGGTCGGCGTACACGCGAACATCAGCATGATGTGGATCGACGGCGGCGCGATCAGCCCGCCGTACCGACTAGCCCGCGCGTACTCCTCGTCGAAGTAGAGCGGATGCACGTCGCCGACGGACCGGCAGTAGAGCTGGATCGCCTCAAGCGTCAACTCGTATGGAACTGTCTTGCGGGGTTCGCCAGGAACGATCTCGTCCCACGACTTGCGGTTCTTGGCGTCTTTCCAGAAGTCAGTTTCGAACTCCTGCGTTTCATGCCCTTGTGCCATGAGCGTATTCCTAACTGTTCACCTAGTGAACGACCAGATCGCTGTGTGAACACACTGACACACGACGCAGTGTCACCGCAAGACGGCCTGGGATCTGTCGTCCCGGTGGATAGGTGAGCTAGGCCCTGAGCTTGAGCGCCGCCTCTATCTGCTCGGCCACGACGCGCAGCTCCGGCAGCAGTCGCTTGCGGACCGCCGCCATGCTCCCCCGGACCGGGCGGGTGCTGATATTGATCGCCGCGATGACGGCGCTATCGCGGCGACGGATCGGTACGGCGACCCCGCACAGCCCGTCTTCGAGCTGGTCAGCGACCCATGACCAGCCCTTGCTGTGATCCGCGCGGACCGCTGCGCGCAGCTCATCCGGATCGGTGGTCGTCTTCTGCGTGAACTGCTCCAGCTTCGTGGTACGCAGGTATCGATCCAGCTCGTCGTCGCTCAGCGCCCCAAGAAGCACGCGCCCCAGGGACGTCGCATGCGCAGGAAGCCGCGTTCCGATGCTCAGCGCATTACTGATCAGCCGGTGGGTCGGCACGCGTACGACGTACACGATGTCCGGTCCATCCAATACGGCCGCGGAAGTGGTCTCGTCCAGCCGCTCCGAAACGCCCGCGAGGAACGGCTCGGCCAGGTCCCACAGTTCCATCGATGACAGATAGGAGTATCCAAGGTCCATAATCTTCGGCGTCAGCGAGAAGTTCTTACCGTCGAATACGACGTAACCGAGCTCCTGGAGCGTCAGCAACAGTCGGCGCGCCCCCGCCCGTGGCAGGCCACTTCGCTCGGCCACCTGACTCAGCGTCATCGAACCGGCACCCGGGCCAAAGGTCCGGATCACCGAGAGCCCTTTCGCAAACGACTGCACGAACTGGCTGGACGGGTGCTTGGGCTCATCGGGCATCAGTGGGTGCTCCTATCGCGTCGTTCACTGTGCGAACAACAGTAAACACCCGCCGCGGTACGGGACCTAGGACCACCAAAGGTCGGCACCCAGCACTAGCGACTTAATCGGCGATTACCTCAAGACTCGAACTATGCATTCGGTTGCCTTGACGACACGGCCCGTCCTTCACGATTCTCACCCGTCGAAGCAGGCTTCGGATCGCCGCTGGATTACCGGCACCGAATGGGTCATGACACTCGGAATCGTCGCGATCGTGCTGATGCATGTCACCAGTACGCGCAGCTTCTTCGGAGACGCGCTGTCGAGCTACGCGTTCAGTCCCCTGGACTCCGTCCTATTCGCGATCAGCGTCCTATCTCTCGCGGTGTGCGCCGTACTCATCCCACTGTCATTGCACTCGGCGGGGCTCAAAGTCGGCATCGGGACCAAGGCACTATTCGGGGCGTGGGGCTCCGGGCTGACCGCCGCGGTCATGTTTCCCGCGGCGTACGGCGAACATCCCGACCTCACCAGCGGCGCCATCCATCAGTACTCCTGCGCCCTGGCATTTACGGCGCTGCCGGCCTCGATGATCGGTGTCATACGCGAAGCGCGACGGTCTGGCGTACTTGCCCTTAGTCGCCTGCCACTGACCCGCCTGCTGCGGATAGCCATCACGTGCCTGGCGTTCTTCGGCCTGAGCTACCTTGCCGAAAAGCTCAGCCAGCTAGGCATCTTTGACGCCATCTCGATCATATTGCCGGTAGCAATGACCCAACGAATCGTGCTCGGCGCGGACATCGTCGTACTGGCCGGCGTCGTCCTCCTCGCGGCCCGAACGCTAGATCAACGCGGGTACGACGATCACGAGAGTGGGCACCAGCAGTAGTAGCGCACTCGCGGCGAGACTCGCCGATCGCAACCGGGTCGTGCCGCGCGATGGATTCTGCAGGCGGTGGCGGCGTACCTCGCTGGCGATGTCCTGATCGACCCCGCCAAGATTGCGCACCGACGCCGGCCGCATCCGATTCAGCGCCGCGATAAGCGCATCTGCCTGCCCGGCCTGTACGGCGGCGTCGTCGGCCATCATCTCTACTAACAACGCGACATTAGCTTGGGCTCGGCGTACGCCGACCGAGAACGGCAATGCCGCGCCCCACGCGACGAACGGCAACACCACCAGGTCGTGCCGGTGGCTCAGGTGCGCCCGCTCGTGCGTCAGCACCGCGTTGAGCTGGTCGCGACTCAGTCGCTCGGTCGCACCCGAGGAGATCACCAGGCGCGACTTGTTTCCCGGCAGGCAATACGCGACCGCACTCGGGTGATCTAGCACAAGCACACCGGCGTCGTTTGGCCACGGAGTAGCAAGTACGTCGAGCGCGTCACGCTGGGTCCGGCGTACCGCGAGGACCCGCCGTACGCTCCGCAACAGCGTCCAGAACAGCCGCAACGCCAGGCCCGCGGCTATGAGAAGGCAAGCCGCATCCGCGGCGCCGATCCCTCTGAACGGCACGCCGTCCGCCGTGTCCCGCCAAAACGCGATCAGCGCCTCGGGTAAGGACGGCCCAAGATTGCCGAAACCCAGGACCAGGAAACAACCGCACAACGAAAGACCCGCGGCGAGCCCTATCGACTGCCAGAGGACCAGGCCGCCTACCGGGTCATGCCAGGTCCAACGGGCCTTGCTGAGCCACCGTGGAATCGGGTCGGCAAGAAGGACCGACATGACGGCAAGCGCGACGGCCGTAACGACCACGGTGGGCGACGCTCGTTACGGGTTGCGCTCGCGGCGGCCGCCAAGCGCACCGCGGAGGATGTCCGCCTGCTCCGGCGACACCGAAGATGCGAAATGCGCAAGCGCGGCCGATGGATCGCCCGAGTCGTCGAGGACCTGGCGGAGCATCCCGGCGACGTGGTCCTGACGCGACGCGGTCGGGCTGAACACGGCCGCCCGGCCGTCCTTGACGCGGCGCACGAATCCCTTGCCCTCGAGCCTGCTGAGTACGGTGAGGATGGTGTTGGCCTTGAGTTCGGGGTTGGGCAGGCACGCGATGATGGCGGTTGCTGTCATCGCCGAATCAGCGTCCCAAAGCACGTCCATTACAGAACGTTCAAGTTCGCCAAGGGACTTCGCCACGCGCACTACCTCTGCCATCTGTACGTTTCTCGCGTTGAGCCGCGCGCCTCGTCGCGCGCTGCCACCCATAATAGTTCGCGATCCATGCGCGGGTACGGCGACCGCCCAACTCAGATGTGGCTGGCGCGTCACGCCATTCCACCATCGCCAGATAGTTCGTATCTCACCGTCCGTCAAGTTTGCATCCAGTGGTGCTACAACGGGCCGCGTCCGGCGCTCCGCTCGTCCGGGAAAGTCACCGTCGTACGCCGAGGACCGCCCGCGCGGACTCAGCCAGACTCAGCCGCAGCCGGTCTTCGGGCAATCCCACATTATGAAAGAGCGTCGACTGGATCGCGCCGATCGCCGCGTGTACGACAGTGCGCGCCGCGGCGTCGTCGAGATCGTTGCGCAGTTCCCGCAGCACGTGCACCCATTCCTCGACGTATAGGCGCTGTTTGCGGCGCAGCCTCACCTGGTCCGGTTCGGGTAGGTTGCGAATCTCGTTGTGATAGACCCGCGCCAGCTCCCGGTCTCCCACCACGAATTCGACCTGGCCATCGATGAGCTGGTCCATCGCGTCACCGAGGTCGGCAACAGTCACCACGATCTCGTGTTCGTCGCGCAGCAGGTCATCGATGATTCGCTCGAAGAGCGCCACGAGGATCGCAGATTTCCCGGCAAAGTGTCTATATATACCCGATCCGGTGATGCCCGCTTCAGTCCCGATATCGGACATCGACACTGAGTGATAGCCGTTGCGAGCGATCAGATCTGCTGCCGCACCGAGAATCTTCTCCTTGCGGTCCGGATCACGGACGCGCCCGCCGGGCGACGGCGCGGTCACCGCGACCTCACTAGCTTTCATAGTGTGCGTGGTGCTGATCGCGTACGACGTTCTTCTGGATCTTTCCCGTTGATGTGCGCGGCAGTTCATCTACGACGATGACCGCCTTCGGCGCCTTGTAGGGGTCGACGAGCGTCTTCATCTTGGCAATGAGCGCGGCCTCGTCGATCGTCGTACCTGGTCGAGGTACGACGACCGCAGTGATTGCCTCGGTCCAGTGGCTGTGCGGTAATCCCACGACGACCGCCTCCGCGACATTGGGGTCGGCGGCGTACACCGCCTTCTCGACCTCGATGGACGCGACATTCTCGCCGCCTGTCTTGATGACGTCCTTGTTGCGGTCGCTGAACCAGAGGATCCCGTCCGGACCGAAATGGCCGACATCGCCGGAGTGGAACCAGCCGTGCGCAAACGCGGCGTCGGTGGCTTCCTCGTTCTTGAGGTACTCGCTCATCGTGTGCGGGCCGCGGTAGACGATCTCGCCCTGGCTTCCCTGCGGTAGAAGCGTTCCATCGGCGTCCATGATCGCGACCTGCACGTTGGCGACCGGCGTGCCGACCGCGCCGTTGTGGGTCAGCTGGTGCTCCGGACGGAAAATGGTGGCGGTCGGGCTCATCTCCGTCTGTCCGAACAACAAATAGAAGTCGCAGTCGAAGACCTCGATGCATTTGCGCAATTGAGCTTCGGGCATCGGTGCCATTGCGTAGAGTGCGCGGCGCAGGCTGGAGAGGTCACGGGCGGATATATCCGGATGCTCAAGCATCGCGCCGTACATCATGGGCAGTCCGAAGATCTGCGTGATCTGCTCGGACTCGATTAGCCCCAGCAGTCGGGCCGCGTCGAAGCCGCGCTCAATGTAGATCGCGGCCCCCACCATCACCGCGGACGTGCAGTGGCAGTTGATCTGAGCGGTGTGAAACATCGGCATCATGGCCACGAACCGGTCATCAGCAGTAAACCCGGCCTCCAGCGCCATCGTCATCGACTCGAGGTATATAGCCGTATGGTTGCCGACGACACCCTTGGGGAACGACGTCGTACCGCTTGTGTAGAGGTAGCTGATCGGGTCACGGTCGGCAACGAACTGCTCCGGCTCCAGATCGGATGTCCCATCGGAGAGTAGGTCGAACGTGACGACGTCGCGGTCCGCGATTGTCACACCGGTCGCGTCCGCGGTCCCCGGCGCGACAATGACGTCGCGGACCTTGTCGGAATTCGTGATGGGCTCACTCATCGTCTCAACCAGCTGCGACTCCACGACGATGCCTCGCGCCTCGGAGTGGCTAAGCACGTAGGCGACCTCCTCGCCGCGCCAGCCGAGGTTGATCGGCACGCAGACGACGCCGAGCTTCGCGCACGCGTAATAGGTAACCAGGAACTCGACGCTGTTGCCCGAGGCGAGCGCGAGCGCGTCACCGCGCGCGTATCCCTTGCCTACCAGGCCATGTGCGACCCGATTTACCCACGCGTTGAGTTCGGCATAGCTAAAGCGTCGCGCACCGTCGACGACCGCTAGCCGGTCGGGATAACGGGCCGAGCTTCGCGTCAAGCTGTCGCCGACGTTGACCCGATGGATCAGGTTGAGTGCGAGTGCGGACGTGGTCATGGAGTTCCTCCCCGGGGTGGCTGCGCTAGTAGGACCGCGGCAGGCCCAGCGAGTGCTGGGCGACAAAGTTGAGGATCATCTCGCGGTTGACCGGAGCGATGCGCAGTAGTCGCGCCAGGCCCCAATACGGCAATAGGCCGAACTCGGTCGTGACGCCGTTGCCACCGTGACACTGGATAGCCGCGTCGGCCGCGGCGAGCGCCGCCTCGGCCGCGGCGTATTTCGCCATGTTGGAGGCCTCGCCGGCCGGCTCGCCGCGGTCGTGCAACCATGCCGCCTGTGCGGTCATCAGTGCCGCGAGCTCCACCTCGATCTTCGCTTTTGCCAGGGCGTGCGACACGCCCTGGTGAGTGCCGATCGGCTTGTCCCACACGATCCGAGAACCGGCGTACGCCGCCGCCTTGTCGAGCATGTAGCGACCGATCCCTACGCACAGTGCGGCGCCGGTGATGCGCTCCGGGTTGAGTCCCTGGAACACCTGCGTGAACCCGTCACCCTCGGTACCGATGAGCCGGTCAGCATCGACGTGCACGTCGTCGAAGTGCAGAGTGAACTGCCGCTCTGGGAGGGTCACAGACACCGGCAGTGGCTGCTTCTCCAGGCCGGCGGCATCGGCGTCGACGATGAACAGCGACAGCTCCGCGCGGTCCCGGTCGCCTCCGGTCTTGGCGACTACCAGTATCGCGTCTGCTTCGTCGACGCCGGAGATGAAGTACTTCTCGCCGCGCAGCACATAACCGTCACCGTCCCGGGTGGCGGTCGTTGTGAGCCGGTGCGTGTTGGAACCGGCATTGGGCTCGGTGATGGCGAACACGATCTTCGCTTCGCCGGTCGCGAGCCGCGGAAGCCAGGTCCGCTTCTGCTGCGGCGAACCGTACTTCGCGATCACCTCACCAGTGATCGCACTGGACACCAACAACAGCAGCAGCGGCGTACCGTGCGCCGCGGTCTCCTCGCAGACTACCTTCAGTTCGGCGAGGTTGGCGCCGCCCCCGCCGTACTCCTCGGGCAGGTTGATCCCGATGAAACCGTGCTCGCCCAGGTCGCGCCACAACTCGGTGGTCGGTTCGCGCGCCTCGGCGTGCCGCGCGTAGTAGCCGCCGCCGTACTTGTCAGCAATAGCGCCAACCGCGGCACGAAGCGCTATGTGGTCGGGATTTGGTGCGAAGTCCATAGTCGGTTTGACTCCTCAGTCGGTGCGTGACGGGGTATCCGGCGTACGGCTGCCACGGTTAAGAAACTCCTGGAATCCGCGCTGCGCGGACGGCGAGCGCAAGATGGTGGCCTGCGTGATCGCCTCAAGCTCGAGCGCGGACTGCAGCGTGCCGGTGGTGCTTGAGTTGATGAGCCGCTTGGTCAGCGATACGGCGAAATCGGGACTCTCGGCGATCTGGGTAGCGATCTCGATCGCCCGCGCGAGCACCGCCTCGGCATCGGGCAAGACGCCGTTGACAAGGCCGAGATCGCTTGCCCGTTGGGCATCGATCTCGCCGGCCAGCAGCATGAGTTCCTTTGCCTTGTGAATGCCCGCGGCCCTCGGCAACAGGTAGGCGCCACCGACATCGGGCACGATGCCGCGCTTCATGAACACTTGGCAGAATCGGGCATCTTCCGAGCAATAGATCAAGTCACAGCTGAGCGCGAGGTTAAACGCACCGCCATACGCAACGCCGGAGACCGCCGCAACCACAGGCAGTTCGCTATCCCAGATAGCTTGCACCAGCCGGTGGAACGTCCGCATCAGGCGTACCGGTGCGGCGTCGGCGTTATCACCGATGACGCCGAGGATAGCCTCGGCATCCCCGCCTGCCGAGAAGTGCCCACCGGCTCCGGTGAGCACTAACGCTCCGACACCCGAGGCCCGGGCCGCGTCCTCGACCGCGGTGCGCAGTTCCTCGGCCGTTGTCGCGGCCAGTGCGTTGCGCCGTTCCGGTCGGTTGATGGTGAGCACGCGGACCGGGCCGTGATCGCTGATCTTGATGTCGCTCATACGGACTCGCCATCCGTGACCGGGTTCGTGGCCAGTACGTGCCGTTGCAGCTTGCCCGTCGCACTGCGCGGCAACTGGTCCTCGGACATGAACTGGACATATCGTGGCCGCTTGTAACCGGCGAGCTGGGCGCGGCAGTGCTCGGCGACCTCCGCCGCGGTCGCGCTGGCACCGGGTCGCAGTACGACGACCGCCTTGACCGTCTCTCCCCAACGCTCGTCCGGTACGCCGAAGACGCAGACTTCCTGCACGGCGTCCATCTGCGCGATGACTTTCTCCACCTCGGCCGGATACACGTTTTCGCCACCGGTTTTGACAAGAAACTTCTCGCGATCGACGTAGGACACCGTGCCATCCTCGTGCCGGACCAGGATGTCGCCGGTGTGCAGCCAGCCGCCACGGAAGACCTCTTCGGTAGCCTCCGGATCGTCGAGATAGCCGGACATCACGCTTGGCCCGCGTACGACGCATTCCCCCGGTACACCTACCGGCGCCTCATTCATCTCGGCGTCGGTGATCCGGACTTCCATCAGCGGGGTCGGGGTCTTGTGCAGAGACGGCATCTCGCCGGGCCCGGACATACCGTGCGCCAGGACATAACTTGCCTCGGTCTGCCCGAACGCATCGTAGAAGTCGATATCGCATTCGCGGGTCAACTCCTGCACGACGAGCGGCATCATGTTGGCGTAACCGATTGCGAACCGCAGGCTGGTCAGGTCGTAGTCGGTACGCCGCGGGTGGTAAAGGAAGTCGGTGAGTACGCCGGGCAGCAGCAGCGACCAGCTCAACCGGTCTCGCTCGATCACGCGGAACATCGTCTCCGGGTCGGCCTTGCGCAGCGCCGCGAACCGCCCGCCGGTGAGCATGGTCGCGTAGAGCGATTCGTCGCCGCCGCAGTGAAACAGCGGCAGCCAACCGATGAACCCGTCCTCGGGGGTGAGCGCAAACCATTGCGCGAGACGCAGTGCACGCACCGCGGCCGCGGACTGGCTGATCATCGCGCCTTTGGGCCGACCGGTCGTCCCGCTGGTGTAGAGCACGTTGTGGATGTCGTCTCCGGATATCTCGACGACAGGCGGCGGTCCGCCGGCCCCCGCCAGCAGCTCCTCATACGACACGTATCCATCTATCCCGGGTTCGAGACAGATCCAGTCGCTGATGGAACATTCCCTTGACCGCAAGGCATCCACCAAATGCAGCAACGGCTCGGACACGATGATCGCGACGGGTTTGCCGGTGGCGATGCAGTATTCGATCTCCTGAGCGTGCAGCCGAATGTTCAGAGTCAACGCGGTCACGCCAAGCGATGCGAGCGCGGCGTACGTCTCGACGTACTCCGGGCGGGTCTCGGAAAGCACGGCGACGCGGTCGCCCTTGCGTACGCCGAGCTCGGTGAGCGCCGCGGCCAGTCGCGCCGACCGCTCGCCTATCTCGCTATAGGTCTGGCTGCCGTCTTCGGAGGTTACCGCCACGCGGCCTGAGTAGATCCGAAACGCGTTTTGGAAGACACTGTTGACCGTGATCGACGAGGCTGCGGCGTCCAGCGTAGTCATCAGTGCTCCTGGTCGAGGAACTCTACTGGTATGTCGAGGAAGCGGGAGCGCACAAACTCCCCAAGACCCTTGGCCTGCGGATCCGGACGCGACGACGAGGCCACCCCCGCACCGAGCAGCCCGACGATCACGAAGTTCAGTGCCAGCACGTTGGGCAGCTCGTAGCGCTTGATGTCCAGGTCGGTCGCCTCTGGAAGCAGGTCGCGCAGTCGGTCGACCGTGACCGTGTCCCGCAGCCAGGAGTACGCCGCCGCGTCGCGAGCCCACAGGCCGACGTTGGCGTTGCCGCCCTTATCACCTGAGCGGGCGGCGCAGAGGCTGCCCAACGGCGCCGACCGGGTTTTGCCCGACAGGGAAGGGATCTTGACCTCCGGCGCGGGAGTAGGCGATATCGTCGTCGGTGTCGACTCCCCCGGCGTCGCCGCGATGGTCGTCACCGTCCCGTCGGACGCGACGACGCGCTGTTCCAAGGACGACACTGGGACCAACGTCGGCCAGTAGACGCCGTACTCGCTCTCGGCGCTCGGCGGTGTCGTGGTGTGGAACCCGGCGTAACCACCGAGCGCGAGCTCCATCGTGGCGTTGGAGAACGCGCGTCCTACCTTGCGCGGATCCGGGTCTTTGACGGTGATCCGCAGGTGCGCGGTCGCAAGGACGTTGCTGGGTGAGTCGGGCTTGTCGAACCGGACGAGCTGTACGTCGACCTCGG
This sequence comes from Antricoccus suffuscus, assembly GCF_003003235.1. Classification (NCBI taxonomy): domain Bacteria; kingdom Bacillati; phylum Actinomycetota; class Actinomycetes; order Geodermatophilales; family Antricoccaceae; genus Antricoccus; species Antricoccus suffuscus. The sequence goes on along the minus strand of NZ_PVUE01000007.1, from coordinate 195,757 downwards.
CGAAGCGGTCCTTGCCACCGAGGACCTCGAACAGCTCCTGCTCGGCCCACGCGGCCTTTTTGTCGATGTCGAGTCCGGTCAGGACGAGCGTCATGGTGTTGCGGTAACCGCCGATGTAATTGATCGCGACCTTGGCGGTGTCCGGCGGCGGGCTGCCGCGAGTGCCGCTGATCCGCACCCGGTGCTCACCTTCCTGGCTCAGATGCACGGTGTCGAAATGCGCGACCGCGTCGGGGTTCGCGTACGCCGGCTGGGCGATTTCGTAGAGCAACTGGGCGGTGACGGTGCCGGTCGACACAAGCCCACCGGTGTCGTCGTGTTTGGTGATGACACTGCCGCCGTCTGCTTCGACCTCGGCTATCGGGAACCCCGGGTAGCGCCGGTCGGTGATCTCGTCGATCCACGAGTAGTTGCCGCCGGTGGCCTGCGGGCCACACTCGATGACGTGCCCGGCAACGATCGCGCCGGCGATCGCGTCGTAGTCGTTACGTTTCCAGTCGTGCCACCAGGCGGCCGGACCCACCACGAGTGAGGCGTCCGTGACGCGCGGGCAGACCACGATGTCGGCGTCCGCACCGAGCGCCTCGGCGATCCCCCAACCGCCGAGGTAGGCATTAGCCGTGACCGGCTTGAATCCAGCGCTCGCTAGGGATTCACCCGTGTCGAGGTTGGCCAGGTCGAACCCGGCCGAGGTCAGCTCGTCGATCCGGCCGACGAGATCGTCACCGTCCAGGTAGACGACCTTCGGCGCCAGTCCGAGTTTCTCGGCAAGCCCGGTGAGGTCTTCGGCGAGCCCGGCCGGGTTGAGTCCGCCGGCGTTGGTGACGATGCGAATGCCGCGATCGAGACACGTGCCGAGCACGTGCTCCATCTGCTTCAGAAACGTCTTTGCATAGCCGGCTGCCGGGTCCTTTTGCTTCGCCTTCCACAGGATGAGCATGGTGAGCTCGGCTAGGTAGTCCCCGGTGAGTACGTCGATCGGCCCGCCCTCGACCATCTCCTTCGCCGCCTCGATCCGGTCCCCGTAAAAGCCCGAACAGTTGGCGATGCGAATGGCACGTTTCTGACTCATGACGATAATTCCTTTAGTTGACGGGAAACTGTCCTGGTTTGCGACCGGGACCGGGAACTCCGGCAAACGCTTGGGCGATGGACATCCACTCCGCGGCGGTGGCACCTTCTGTGTGTAGCTGGGTATCGGCGATGTTGCGTCGTTGGGTGACAACCAGGCAGAAGTCCAGCGCGGTCCCGGTTACCCGGTCCGCGGCGTCTTCCGGTCCCCATGTCCACGTTGACCCGTCCGCTGCCGACAGCTCGACACGCACCGGAACCTCGGGGACGTCGAGCCCACGCAACCCGTAGGCGAACCCGTAGGTGCTCACTCCCAGGTGCGCGATGTTGCGCAGTCGCAGCGTCGGTTCGCGAGTTACCCCGAGTGCGTCGGCGATGTCCTGACCGTGTGCCCAGGTCTCCATCATCCGCGCGGTGACCGAGGATGCCGCGCTCATGTCCGGTCCGTACCACGGCAGCCGGGCCTTGGGGTCGATGTCGGTGAACGTCTCGATCAGGTTGCGTCGCTCCTTTTGGAACCACTGCAGCAGCTCGGTGCCCGGCATGGAGCGGTAGCGGTTCGCGATCTCCTCGGTGAATGTGTCGCCACCCTTGGCGCGCAGCTCCGCGGTCTGCTTGTGGAACTCGTCGGCGTCGGTCGCGGCCAGCGCGGCGGCCGCGTCGAAGAAGGCCAGGTGGCTGACCTGGTCCCGGATCGACCATCCGTCAGCGGGCGTTGGCCGGTCCCAGTCTGCGGGCGCAATATCGCCCACCATGTCGTTGATGACCCCGGTCTCGGCGCCCAGATCGGTGAGCAGGGCGTGCATGTCGACTGCCATTCATCTTCCTTATCAAAGTGGTCGGCTGGTTTGTCGTGTGTCGCGGCGGGTCAGCCTTCGGCGACCGCTTAGCGTCCTTTCCATTGGGGAGCTCGTTTGTCCCGAAACGCGGCCGGCCCCTCTTGGGCGTCCGCGCTTTTGTAGACAGGCTCCCAGATCCGCTCGGCTTCGTCGTAGGCCGCACCGAGCGGCAGCTCGGCAGTCAGCTGCACCGTCTTCTTAGAGGCCATCACCGACAGCGGCGCGTTGGTGGCAACCCGCTCGGCCAGTCGCTGCGTCGCCGAATGGAGCTCGGCGGCCGGCACCACCTCGTTGACCAGCCCGAGCTCGTGCGCACGCCGCGCGTCGATCGGATCACCGGTAACGAGGATCTGCATCGCGATCCGCGACGGAAGCATCCACGATAGCGGGGTGGCCCACGGCGAACCGCGCCCTACTTTTACTTCCGTGACAGCAAAGCGGGCAGTGTCGGCCGCTACACAGAGATCGCAGAACTGGGCCAAGGCGAAACCCCCGGCGTACGCGACACCATTGACCGCCGCGATCGTCAGCTTTGGTACGTCGATGTTGCGACCGAACTGGGGCATGAAGTCCGGCGGCGGCACCTCGAGCGAGGTCTGCGCCATCTCTTTCAGATCACCGCCGGCACAGAAGGCCTTGTCACCGGAACCGGTCACCACGAGAACGCGGGCGGCATCGTCGTCGTTGAACCGGCGTACGCCGTCCCACAGTCCGTCGCGCACGTCCTTGCTCAGCGCGTTGCGCGAATCGGGCCGATTGATCGTCAGCCAGGCGACGGGTCCCTCAAGCTCGTACGTCGTTGCGTCGCTCATAGTTGCTCCTCGATCACGCTTTGCTCCTCGATGACGGCAAGCACCTGACCGATATCTACTGTCTTACCGGTTTCGGCGTGCACTTCACTGACTATTCCGGCATGTGGGGCCTTCAGTGTGTGCTCCATCTTCATTGCCTCGAGCACGACGATCACGGTCCCCGCGCTTACCGACGCTCCAGGCTCGACCGCGACCCGGACGACCGTGCCTGGCATTGGGGCCAGCAACGAACCCGGAGCGTCGTTAGATCCCGGTTCAGGGAAGCGAGGGACCTCAGTCACCACGCTGCATCCCAACCCGCTATGGACGTAAACCACGTCAGCGGTGGCGTCGATGTCAATGACATGTCGGATTCCGTCGACTTCGAGGTCGACGCGATCGGGACGCGCCGCGTGCAAGCGGAGACTGTCGAGCGCTTGTCCATCCACCTCGGCGCGTAATTCGGCACCATCAAAGCGGTAGGACACGTCCACGTCGCGACCGTCCGTGGACAGCACCACGCGTTGGGGTGCGCTCGGCACGTTGCGCCAACCCGACGGTAGCGTGCCAAGCACCGCAGCCTGCTCGCGTCGGCCCGCCTGGCCGGCCAGCGCAACCGCGATACAGTGCAGCTCAATCAGCTGCGGATCGCGTACGGAGGCAGCTAACTGCGCCGGGGCGTGGCGGGTGAGATAGCCGGTGTCGATGTCGCCGGCGGCGAACTCGTCCTCGCGCAGGATCCCGATGAGTAGTTCGCGGTTGCTCTCGACCCCGTGGAGCCGGGTGTCGTTCAACGCGCGTGCCAAGGTACGGCGCGCGTCGTCACGGCTGGCTCCATGCGCGATCACCTTGGCCAGCATGGGGTCGTAATGCAGACCGATCTCGGAGCCGGCCGCGATGCCCGTGTCGACGCGCAGCCCCGGTAGTTGAGGCACATCGAATCGCCGCACCGTGCCCGTCGCTGGCAGGAATCCGGCGGCTACATCCTCGGCATAGAGTCGAACTTCGATCGCGTGCCCGTTGATGGACGCCGCGCTCACCTCGTCCGGCAAGCGCTCCCCTTCGGCGACCTGTAGCTGAAGGCGCACGAGGTCCAGCCCGGTGATCATCTCGGTGACCGGGTGCTCGACCTGCAATCGGGTGTTGACCTCAAGGAAGAAGAATCGCCCGTCGGCTCCCATAACGAACTCGACCGTGCCGGCCCCGACGTATCCGATAGCTTTTGCAGCCGCGACCGCGGCGTCGCACAGTTCTGCACGTAACGACTCGGACACCGCGGACGAGGGCGCCTCTTCGATGATCTTCTGATATCGGCGTTGGATTGAACACTCGCGCTCAAACAGGTGCACGACGTTGCCGTGTTCGTCCCCGAAGATCTGGACCTCGATGTGACGTGGCGACTCGACGTAATGCTCCAGGAACACCGTGCCATCACCGAACGCCGACTTCGCTTCACGCCGAGCGCCATTGACGGCCTCCAACAGCTCCGAGACGTCATGTACGACGCGCATCCCGCGCCCGCCGCCGCCGTACGCCGCCTTGACCAGCACGGGATAGCCGACTTCGGCCTCGGTGCGTTCGGCCAGGTTGGGCTGAAGAGCCGCGTCGTTCCCGACGGTCACGCCCGGCAGCACCGGGACGCCCGCCGCCGCCATCAACTCCTTTGCCGCGATCTTCGATCCCATCGCCGCGATCGCCTGTGCCGGCGGTCCGACGAACACCAGGCCAGCATCGGCGCAGGCGGTCGCGAAGTCGGCGTTCTCGGAGAGGAACCCGTAGCCCGGATGCACCGCGTCGCATCCGGTGCGCCGTGCCGCCTCGATGATCTTGTCCGCCCGCAAGTACGTCTCGGCCGCGCTGTTGCCGGGCAGCCGGACGGCACGATCGGCCTGCTGCACGTAGGACGCACCTAAGTCGGCGTCGGAGTAGACGGCAACGGTCAGGATGTCCATCTCGCGTGCGCTGCGGATGATACGCGCGGCGATCTCACCGCGGTTGGCAATAAGTAGTCTGCGAATCTTCGTCATGGCGCGGCCCCTACATCCGGAAGACGCCGAAACCACGGCGCCCTTCGACTACTTGTGAATGAGCCGCCGACAGCGACATCCCGAGGATGGTGCGGGTATCGCGTGGATCGATGACACCGTCGTCGTACAGGCGCGCTGTCACAAAGAATGCGTGCGACTCGCGCTCGATCTGCTCCTCGATCTGCTTTGTGCGAGCCGCGTCGGCATCGGCGTCGAAGTCGCGACCCGATGACTCCGCCGACTGCCGGCCAACGATCGACATCACGCCGGCGAGCTGCTGAGCGCCCATGACCGCGAGCTTGGCGTTTGCCCACGCAAACATGAACCGTGGATCGTAGGCCCGGCCGGACATGCCGTAGTTGCCGGCGCCGAACGACGCACCGATGTTGATCGTGATGTGCGGGACCTTGCTGTTGGTCACCGCGTTGATCATCTTGGCGCCGTCCTTGATGATCCCGCCCTGCTCGTAGGTCGTGCCGACCATGTAGCCGGTGGTGTTCTGCAAGAAGATCAGTGGCGTGTTGGTCTGGTTGGCCAGCAGGATGAACTCGCTGGCCTTCTTCGCTTCCTCGCTGAACAGCACGCCTCGCGCATTAGCGAGCACTCCGACCGGGAACCCGTGTATAGAGGCCCATCCGGTCACCAGACTCGTCCCGTAGAGCGGTTTGTATTCGCCGAACCGCGAGCCGTCCACCACGCGTGCGAGCACCTCGTGCGGGTCGACGGGGACCCGGAAGTCCGGCGGAGCGATCCCGAGCAGCTCGGCCGGATCGTAAAGTGGAGGGTCGGCCGGTTGCGTCGGGCCGGGGCCGAGCTTGCGCCAGTTGAACTCCGAGACGATCTGGCGGCCGATCCGGATGCAGTCGATCTCGTCGACGGCAAAGTGATCAGACAGTCCGGACACTCGCGAATGCATGTCGGCGCCGCCGAGCGCCTCGTCGTCTGCTTCCTCACCGGTGGCCATCTTCACCAGCGGCGGTCCACCAAGAAATACCTTGGCGTGTCCGTCGACGAGTACGGCGTAGTCACACATCCCAGGCACATAAGCTCCACCGGCGGTCGAGTTGCCGAAAACCAGCGCGAGCGTCGGCACTCCCATAGCGGATAGCTCAGTCAAGTCATGAAAGATCTTGCCGGCCCGCACGAACAGCTCCGACTGGGTCGGTAGATCGGCACCACCGGACTCGACGAGGTTGATCACCGGGAGTCTGTTGGTGCGGGCGATCTCCAGCGCGCGAAGCGTCTTACGCAGCGTGTACGGATTCATCGCTCCACCGCGCACCGTCGGGTCGTGACCGATGATGACGCACTCGACGCCACTGACGACGCCGATCCCGGTCAAGATGCTCGCGCCGACCGTGAATTCGGTTCCCCACGCAGCCAGCGCCGATAGTTCAAGAAACGGCGAGTCGCGGTCGACGAGAAGCTCGACCCGCTCGCGCACCAGGAGCCGGCCGCGCTTGCGGTGCCGCTCGGCGTACCGCTCGCCGCCGCCAGCGCGCACCAGATCCAACTGCGCGTCGAGGTCGGCTATCACTCGCAGCTGCGCTTCGCGATTGCTCTCGAACGTCTCGTCCGACGGGTCCAGGACAGATTTCAATACCGGCACGCGGTCACCTCTCTTCGATGGCCTTAGTAAATATCGATTAACTTAATCTGGCAAGTGTCGCATGATTCCTGGTTCGGATATGAGCCACTTCACAACACGGGCCAAACGCCCTAGTCTCTAGTGAACCGATATTTACTCCACTGGACGGGGTCACCTTATGAGCATCGATGTTGATGTCACCAACCTGGTCGGTCGGCGAGCGACAAACCGCTGGGAACGCACCAGCGTGGGCGACATTCTCGAGCGAGTCACCTGGAGCCAGCCCGACACGGAGGCGATCGTTGGCTGGGAAGGCGCGTACGGTGATGATCGATTTGCCAGGCTCACTTACCGGCAGTCCGACGACGTCGCCAACCAGGTCGCGAACGGGCTGCGGGCGGGCGGTCTCGTTCAAGGCGACCGCGTCGCGCTCTTCTGCGAAAACTCAGTTGAGGCCTACCTCGCGAAGATCGGCATCGCCAAGGCGGGCATGGTGGCCGTACCGATCAACCCTTCCCTCGCGGACGACGTAGTCACGCATCTCATTGAAAAAACCGAGCCAAAGTTCACGATTGTCGACGCCGAGCTGTGGCCACGCGCCGAAAAGTCCTTTGGCGCAACGGATCTCCGGCCGGACGTGACGATCACGATCGGCGGCGAACCGGCGCCGGGAAGTGTCTCGTTTGCCGAATTCACTGCCGGTGGATCAACCGCCGAACCGGAGGTCACCATCCACGGCGACGACATCTGGCAGATCCTCTTCACCTCCGGCACGACCGCACTGCCCAAAGGGGTGATGATCTCGCACTCCAGCACTATGTTTGCGGCGTACGGTTTCTCACTCACGCTTACCCGCGGCGTACACATCGAATCGGATGTAAGGCTCGCAACGTTCCTGCCGATCATTTATCACATCGGTGACCAGATCTTCACATTTCCGGCGTTCCTCGCGGGCGGCACGCTGGTGATCGGTCGTCGGCCGGCCGCAGATGCAATTGCCGCCGCGATCAGCGCCGAGCGGGTTACCGCGTTATGGGCCGGGTCGCCGGCGATGGTCAATGCACTGGCGGAGACGATAACCAGTAGTCCCGCAGCCTTCGACGTGAGCAGTCTGCGGGTCGTCGTCTACGGCTGGGCAGCACTGTCCCCAACGACCCTTGACGTCCTTAAAGTCCTATGCGGTAACGAACTGGTGGTGGTCGAGATCTTCGGCCAGACCGAGTCAATCAGCTGCCATCGCTTCTGGCCGGACAAATGGGACGATCTCTACCGCCGAACCGCGCCGGAGCACAACTACGTCGGAATTCCGAGCCCACTACTCGCGTCAATGCTCGTCGACCCGGCCGGCGTACCGATCGACGAGCCCGGCGTACCAGGAGAGGCCGTCTACCGTTCTCCGGCTATCACCGCCGGCTACTACCGCGACGAAGAGGCCACCAAGGACGCCTTCCGGGACGGCTGGTTCCACTCCGGCGACAGCTGCGTCTACGGCGAGGACGGCCACCGAATCATGGTCGACCGGTTTAAGGACATTGTGAAGTCCGGCGGCGAAAACGTCTCGACAATCCGGGTGGAATCAGTACTTGTACAACATCCGGCCGTCCAGCGGGCCGCGGTGATCGGCGTGCCGCACCCGCGGTGGGGTGAGGCAGTGACGGCCGTCGTCGTACCGAACGAATCGGGATACGCCGACGAGCGGTCTATTATCGCGTTCTGCCGGGACCGGCTTGCTGCCTTCGAATCCCCAAAGTCGGTGATCTTCGCCCAGGACCTCCCCGAGACCGTTGGCGGAAAGGTCCTGAAATACAAGCTGCGGAAGCAGTATCAAGGATGGTTCGAGACGAGCTGACCGGACAGGTCGATCACCTGGTCGAACTTGTCCAAGTACTCGAGGTCGTGCGTGGCCACCAGCAACGCCTTTCCCTCCGCACTGGCAATGATGTCGTCCATCAGCGCTGCGGCGGTCGGCCGGTCGATGCCGGCAGTCGGCTCGTCGAGCAGCATGATCGGCCGGTCCGCGAGCAGCATTCGGGCAAGCGCGATGCGCTGCCGCTGTCCGCCGGACACCATGCTTCCGAACTGACCAACCCGAGTGCCCATCCCCTTTGGGAGCAGATCGATCCAGTCGCCGAGCTGCGCCCGGCGCAGTACGTCGCGGACCTGACCGTCGCTCGCGCGCGGGTCACCGAGCCGGACGTTCTCGGCGACGGTGGTGTCAAATAGGTGCGCCTGCTGGTCTCCCCACGCCGAAAGCGACCGAAGTTGGGATCCCGACAGTGTGCGCCGGTCAATGCCACCCACTTCGAAACTGCCGGCATTCGCGTCGACGAACCCCAGCAAACAGGCCACGATCGTAGACTTGCCGCACCCGCTGGGTCCGACGAGCGCGATCTTGCGGCCCGGCCTCAAGTCGACGCTGAATCCTTCTACCGCAGGGCCTTCCGCGTCCGGCCAGCGAACACTCACGTTGCTCATAGATATGCCTATCGCGTCGGCGGGTAGCGCGGTGACACGATCTGGCTCGGTCACCGGTTCGGGAGCACTGAGTACGTCGAAGATCCGCTCCGCGCTCGCCCGCGAGCTCTGTATCTGGGCGAGCGCGGGCTGGACCAGCTGTGCGAGTTCTAACAGGCCGAGCGGCAGCAGCGTAACCAAACCGGCGTTCTCCGGCGCGATCGTTCCCACTGCCAGCGCCGATGCGCTCAATGACCAGATGCCGGCTACGACGCCTGCGATACACACCATCGTCACGGCCGAGGCCATACCCGCCCGACGGGCCATCCGGGACGCCAGGCGTTCCTCATTGGCATCAGCCACGGCGACGCCGTCAAGCCAGCGGCCGGCGGCCGGCCGCAGTCCGGGGTCCGCGGCGGCAAGAATCGACTCGGTCAGGATCGAGCCGCGTTCTGCCCTCAATGCGACAAGCGCGGCTTCATCGCGACGATCGCCGGCTCCCGTGAGCGCCGGGACGACGACCGCGAACACGGCAACGACGACGAGCAGCAACAACCCGGCAGAAGGCAGGATCACTGCGGTCGTCGTAATTGCCGCAGCAAAGACGAGCGCGGTGGATGCCAACGGCACCAGCGATCTAGTGATCAGGCTCGCGAGCGAGTCGACATCGCCGATCAGCCGAGTCAGCAAGTCGCCACGGCGCCACAGTTGGCCGCTCGGAGCGAGTCGCTCAAGGTGGTCGTACAGGCGCAGCCGGACCACGCCGAGCGCCTCAAATGCCGCCTCGTGCGCGCCGAGTCGTTCGACGTAGCGGAACACTCCCCTGCTGATGCCGAAGAAGCGGACCGCGACCACGGCCACCATCAACTGCAGCACCGGAGGGTGAGACGACGCCCGCACAATCAGCCAAGCAGAGACGGCTAGCAACGCGATCGCGGACCCGCTGGCGAGGGTTGCCACGAGAATCGCGATCAGCAGCCGGCCCCATGCCGGACGCACAAGGCGCAGCAATTGCGGCACGTACGTCGTCATACTCGCGCCACCGCGCCCAGGTCGATGACCTGATCAGCGACGTCCCGCGTCGCGTCACGATGCCCCGCGATCACGATCGTCCGACCCGCGAACTCCTGCCGGATCCGCTGCAGCACAAGATATTCGGTGCGATGGTCCAGCGCCGACGTCGCCTCGTCGAGCAGGAGTAACTGAGGGCGAGCGGCGACGGCGCGCGCGATTGCAAGCCGCTGGCGCTGGCCCTGCGACCACTCTGGCGCGCCCTCGCGCAGCATGGTGTCCGCGCCTCGGGGCAGCTGCATAACGAACTCGGCGAGTCCGGCGACGTACAAGGCATGGTCGACGCGCTCAGCGCTGCCCGAGCTCAACATCCGGATATTGTCGGCGACGGTACCAGCGGGTATATATGGTGACTGCGCAACGTATCCGGTCTGCGCAGACCAAGCCGCCCTTTCGAGCAGGTCCAGGGGCGTCGCATCGATGAGCACCTCTCCCGATGTCGATTGCAGCACGCCGGCAATCAGGTTGAGCGCGGTGCTTTTACCGACGCCACTCGGACCGGCCAGCAAGGTTGTGTCGCCGGCACGGCAGGTGAAATCCGGAAGACGCACCGGGGCACGTGCACCGGCGTACTGCACCGCTATATCTCTCAGCGTGATCGTCGTCCATCGACTCGGCACAGCCGCGTGCCCCGAATGGCATACCGGCTGGTCGAGTATCGCGAAGATCGCCTCTGCCGCAGTTAAACCATCGACGCTGGCGTGAAAATGTGTGCCCACCGCACGCAGCGCCAGGTAGGCCTCCGGCGCGACTAGCAGGACGGTCAGGCCAGTGTGCAGGTCGAGGCTGCCGGACACCAGTCGCAGCCCGATGGACACCGCGACCAGAGCTACAGACAGTGTCGCCAGCAACTCCAGGACCAGTGCCGACAAAAATGCGATCCGTAGCGTCTTCATCGTTGCCGACTTGTGCTCTGCGTCGGTACGCCGGATCAGCTCGGCTTGCGCGCGCGAACGGCCAAACGCCTTCAGCGTCGTCAATCCGGTGACGACATCGGTAAACCGGTGGGCAAGGACGTCAAGCAACCGGTACTGCCGGTGCGCGGTCTTCTGCGTATGCCATCCGACCAGCGCCATGAACATCGGGATGAGCGGGATCGTCACTGCGATCACGATCGCAGACTCGACGTCCTGAAACCCGAGATAGACGACAATGCCCAGCGGCACCATCGTCGCGAGTACCAGCTGCGGCAGGTAGCGGGCGGCGTACGTCTCGAGGCCGGCAACCCCGGTCGTGGCCAAGTTGATCAACCGCGCCGGGCTGCGGTCCACCATCGCTGCACGGTCCTCCGTCGTCACGCGGGTGAGCAGCGCACGTCGTATCTGACTGGTCATCCGCACGGCCGTCCGACGCGGAAAGTATTCGGCGTACCAGGCGATCGCGGCCCGCGCCACAACAATGACCAGCAACGCGACCACGCCGCCGGTCATTGTCGCAGCGCTCCCCCCGCGCACCACGTGCGCGACCAGTCCGGCCAGCACGACGGCGTACCCGATCGTGGCCGCCGTACCGGCCAGTCCTACTCCGGCCGCGCCGGCAAGCAGTCCCCTAGTGGCGCCGGCATAGCGCAGCAGCCGTGGATCGAGCGGCCTCATCGGCTCGGCGCCGGCGCGGACGGGTCCGGGTCGGCCGGGATGTGCTTGATGCTGATGCGTTTGCGGAACACCCAATAGGTCCAGCCCTGATAGGCGATGACCACCGGAGTCATGATGGCCGCGACCCACGTCATCACGTGCAGCGTGTACGGCGAGGACGCTGCCGCCACCGCCGTCAGGTTGAACTGCGGATCGGTTGAGGGCATCACATTGGGATAGAGCGCGACGAAGATTGCCAGCGTCATGAAGGCGATTGCAACCCCCATCGCAACAAACGCCCATCCGTCCCGTCTTGCTTTCACAGCAGCCAGCGCGAGGGTGAGGGCGATCGCGTCGACGAGGAAGAAAACCAGTGACAACCTGTCGCCGTATGCGACCTGCGTCCAAGCGATGAAACCGCCGCCCAGCGCCATTGTCAGGGCCCCGATGCGCCACGCGAAGGTCGCGGCCCGGCGCTGCACCTCGCCGCTTGTCTTGAGGGACAGGAAAATCGCGCCGTGCAGCAAAAATACCGAGGCGAACGCCGCGCCCCCAAGTAGCGCGTAAGGACTGAACAGGTCGCCCAGACCGCCTACATAGTCATAGTTTTTGTCTAGCGGAACACCACGCACGATGTTGGCGAACACGACACCCCAGAGCACCGCGGAGAACCACGATCCCGCTGTAATACACCAGTCCCAACGCCGTTTCCACCGGGAGTCGGCCTTCGGCCCCTTACCTCGATATTCAAACGCGACGCCACGCACAATCAGGCCGACCAAAATCACCAGTAACGGCAGATAGAAGCCGCTGAACAGCGTGGCGTACCAATGCGGAAACGCCGCGAAGGTCGCCCCGGCCGCCACGACGAGCCAGACCTCGTTGCCGTCCCAAACCGGGCCAATCGTGTTGATCAGCTGGCGCCGCTCACGCTCGCTGCGCGAGAGAACGGGCAGCAGCATCCCCACCCCGAAGTCAAACCCTTCGAGGAAGAAGTAGCCGATCCACAGGACCGCGATCAGATAGAACCAGAAATCTACGAGTGTCATCATCAGCTCCGGTCAGTACGCGAACGACATAGGGCGGTCGGCGTCCTCGTCGTCATCGTCAGATTCGCCGGCGGGCAGCAACGGCTTCTTTTCCAGTGATGCAAGGGTTTCTTCTTCGGTCGGAGGACCCGTCCGCGCGTACTTGACCATCAGTTTCAAGTCCACCACGGCCAGTACGCCGTACAGGAGGGTAAAGACGATCAGGGAGGTGAGTACCGTCCCCGCCGATACGGTCGGCGATGCGCTGTCGGCAGTCTTCAGTAGCCCAAAGACGGTCCACGGTTGGCGACCAACTTCGGTGAAGATCCAACCGAACGAGTTGGCGAGGAACGGCGAGACCAGCGCGACGACCATCGCGCCGAGCACCCACCTGCTGCGCGGTGTCCTCCCGGAGCGCATGAGCCACAGGACAACGAAAGCGATCAATGCGGCGAGCATGCCGAACCCGATCATCAGTCGGAATCCCCAGTAGGTCACCGGGACCATCGGCAGGTAGTTGCCTGGTCCGTACTGTGCGACGTACTCCTGCTGAAGGTTATTGATGCCTTCGACCTGCCCGGTGAACGAGCCCGTGGCCATGAACGACAGCAGGTCCGGGATGCGCAAGCTAAACAGTTCCTTCGTACCGTCGAGACTGCCCCAGGTGAAAATAGAGAACGATGCCCCCGACGTCGTGTGGTAAAGCGCCTCCGCCGCGGCCATCTTCATTGGCTGTACGGCGGTCATCACCCGGGCTTGAATATCGCCGGAGATGAGGGTGGCCACCCCGCCGCCGAGCACCATCCACGAACCGAGCTTGAGCGTCGGACGGAAGACAGCGTCGTCGCGTCGGTGGACCAGATACCACGCACTGACGCAAGCCATCACCCCGCCGCCGGTCATCGCGGCACCGGCCATCACGTGCGGGAACGTCACTAGCTGCACGGGATTGAATAGCACGGCAGATATCGACGTGAGCTTCGGACGTCCATCGGAACCGATGTGGTAGCCAACCGGATGCTGCATCCAGGAGTTCGCGGCGAGGATGAAGTACGCCGAAAACGCGGTGCCGATCGCGACTAGCCAGATTGTCCATTGATGGAGCCGCGGGCTCAGACGCCCCCAACCAAAGATCCACAGCCCAAGGAACGTCGACTCCAAGAAGAATGCGATGAGTCCCTCCATCGCGAGTGGTGCGCCGAAGACGTCGCCGACAAACCGTGAGTAGTTCGACCAGTTCATGCCGAACTGAAACTCCTGCACGAGTCCCGTGACCACCCCTATCGCGAAGTTGATCAGCAGCAGCTTGCCGAAGAACTTCGACGCGCGAAGGTACTGCAACTTGCCGGTCCGGTGGTGCGCGGTCTGCAAACCGGCGACGAGCGGTGCGAGCCCGATCGTCAGCGGCACGAAGAGGAAGTGATAGACGGTCGTGATGCCGAACTGCCATCTGGCGATGGTCTCTGCGCTCACCGGCGAAACTCCGTTCAGGGCGAATTGTCGACGTCGTAGGTTCGAACGTTCGATGCACGCGAATACTACGTTGCGTAGAACTTATTGTTCTACGCTGCGTAGAGAATTGGGCTCGGAAGCTGGTTCGACCGCTATGACCCCAGCCACAACCGGCGTCCCGGCCGAGGTGAATTCGAAGAAAACGGCAGGTGGCAGGCTCAAATCGGCTTGCGTACACGCCAATTTCACGTAAACTCGGCGGAGCGATTCATATTCGGATTGCAGCCACTATCATTCCGCGCACTCCTTGCGATCGGCCCCCGGTAAGCGAGTGCAGCATGACTAAACGAAGGCCTTTACGCGTGTCCAAACTGTCTAAACTCTCCAAATCCGTCGCGGTGACAGCGTTCGTCGGTGGCATCTCGGTGCTTGGCGCCGGCGCCGCTCTCGCCGCACCTCCGACCAATCTGGCCGCCCCAGCGGTTAACCCCAATCCGGTCGCCCCCAAAGCCGCGGTGACCGTGTCCGGTACCGGCTGCCTCGATCCGAACCAGGGCACTGCCCTCGCCGAGGTGCTCCTCGGCATCAACAACCCGGACGGCTCTACCTACACCGAGACGATTCCCGCCGACGCGAATGGCGCATGGTCGACCACACTGACGGCCACCGATGCGGCGGGCGTTTACACGATCACCGCACGTTGCGACACCTACTCGGCGCAGACCTCCTATCCGAATGCGAAGATCACCGTCGCCGCCGCCGGTGGCACGACGACACCGGCCGCCAACACAGGCAACGGCAGCACGGTGAACGCCGGAACGCCAACGACGCCGACCAAGGAACTCGCGGCGACCGGTACCGACGCAACCGCGCTGCTGCCGGCCGCGGCGGGCATGCTCGCGCTTGGCGGGGTCGCGCTGTTTGCCGGCCGTCGCAAGCACGACGACTAGTAGGCCCGGCACAAACCGCTCGAGAAGGGTGGTGTGGCACAGTTTGTGCCACACCACCCTTTCTGTTGTCCCATGATTGGTATCTGCTCACCTGTGCATCGGCAGCCTGAATGACCACCGGCACCCCGCTGTTGCGGCGCCGTGGCGTGATCATCGCGCTCAGCGTTGTCGCCGTACTGTTGCTTGCCGTCGCGGTCGACCTCATCGTCCTGTCATCTCGAATCCGCGAGGTAACAGTGGCCTTCCCCAAAGCCACCGACTCGATCGACACGTGGATCGTTGTCGGTTCGGACAGTCGGGCCGACCTGCCAGCGGGCGCAAGCAGCGAACAGTTCGGCACCACGGGTGACGTACCAGGGGCCCGCGCCGACATCATCCTGATGGTGAGCCGTTATGACGACGGGACGACCAGGGTCGTATCCATCCCCCGGGACCTCGTCCTCATAGTCGACAAGGCACCGGTGCGCGCGACGTTGGCTATGCAGAAGGGTCCTCAGGGACTCATTGACGGCCTCTGTACGACGCTCAGGATTCCAGCCGATCATTTCGTGCAGATCGACTTCGGCGGATTCGTAGCGGTCGTGGACGATCTCGGCGGGATCGACGTCAACCTCCCGCACCCGATCCGTGATCCGATAACCGGGCTCGACGTGCCGAAGGCGGGCGAGGTCCATCTCGACGGACAGACCGCGCTAGCACTGGTGCGCTCGAGGACTGCCGAAGAGCTCATTAACGGCGCGTGGGTCCCGACCAGCGATGGTCCCGACCAGCGCGCGAAGTGGGGCGGCGTCGTGATGTCGAAGGTTGTCGCCAAGGCAACGTCGAAGGCCAAGAACCCCCTCGTCCTGCAAGGCCTGCTGTGGACGCTCACCGGGGCGCTGACAACAGACTCCGGCACGGGTTTGTTCGACCTGACCAGGTTGTCATCAGCCAGCGGCAACCCCACCGAGCTGCCGCATCAGAAGAGCACGTATGCGGGCACCGACATCGCCTCGCGCGCGGTACAGCCCGATGGCTCGACGTACGCCGCCCTCAAGGACGCTGGTTACGCGGAAAAATGCACTCCGGCCGGTTAGCCAAATCCGACGATGGTCTCGGTACCTGCCTCGATGAACCCGAGGGCATCGGCCAGGCGCCGCGCTCGGTCGTTATCTGAACGAGCACGCCACAGCGGGATCATGCCCTCGTCTAGCGCATCGTTCAAGGTGACGGCCGACACGACCCGCGCATGGCCCCGGCGCCGGTGACTGAGCGAGGTCAGAACGCCGACGTGCGCCAAGATCCCCTGCCATGGTTGGTATCCGGCTGCCGCAACGACCTCGTCTTGCTCTCCAAGCAGGACGAACTTCGCCGCTAGGTCCCTAAGCCCGACCTCGGCGACGTCGTCCGGTGGGCAGCCCTTCTCCAACCGCTCGACCGCGGCCGGATCGTCGGTGACGACGGCGCTCTCCAGCGCCGCGTCCTTGATATAGGTGTCGGTAAATGCCAGCGTTGCCGCGCCAATCAGCCGCGGTCGATGGTCACGAGCGATCTGCATCAGGGTGCGGGCGGCCGCAAGCTCCTCGTCGGGATACTTCTCGGCTCCTTCGAGAGCCCACTCGGGCCCAACGAGCACCGATCGACCGAACAGCGAGACCAACGACAGCGAATCGCTATCGGGCACGACATGCTCAACCCGGCGGTCGGTCGCGCCGGCGAGCGCGTCGTCCTTGAGACCTAGCATCCGGGCCCAGGCCAGACAGACAATCGCTTCGGTATTCGCATCCATCGGCCGGAAGTCTACCGGGTGAGCCATTTGTAACCGCAATCACATCTGGATCCGCTATCTTGTGTGCGGGGGCAACAACCATGTCGTTAGAACAGCTGACGCCGCGCGAACGTGCGGTGGCCGAGATCGCGCGTTCCGGCGCGTCGACGCGCATTATCGCCGAGCGACTCGTGGTCAGTGTCCGCACGGTGGAGACGCATCTCGGCACGATCTATCGCAAGCTCGGGTTGCGCAACCGTGCAGAGCTGGTCGCACTTCTTCACGCTCTGACGCCGTCCGAAAACCAACCGGGACCGGCGGCGGCAACATATCGTATGCCGGCCGAGCTGGTTGCTCCCTCGGACTTCGTCGGCCGTCAGCCAGAGCTCGAGTTGTGCCGTGACGCGATTCGCCGTGCCCGCGGCGGGCACCCGTCGACGTTGATGATCGGCGGGGAACCTGGTGTCGGCAAATCCGCCCTCGTTGCTCAAGTCGCGGCCGAAGCCTCGAGCCAAGCGGTTCGGGTGCTCGCCGGGCGCTGCGAGTCCGACTTTCGAGCGCCGTTCCGCCCGGTCACGGACGCCCTACGGCACTACCTGTCGGACCCTCGCCTTGACCTACGCGAGATCGCCGGGCCGACCGCTGGCTCGCTCGCATCAATTCTCCCGGATCTGGCCGATCGTCTTCCGGAGCCGTACACCGTCGAGGATCCGGCGACCGCTCGCCGGCAGCTGGTCGATGCGATCGTCGCCACTATCGCCTCGGCGTGCGATGCCGGACCGGTGTTGTTGATCATTGAGGACATGCACTGCGCGGACCACGCGACATTAGGGGTAGTTAGGCACATCGTCGAAAGCGCGGCAGTCGGCACGCTCGCGCTGGTTGGCACATTTCGCAACACCGAGCTGGCCCGGGAACATCCGCTGCCCGGGCTGCTCGCCAATATGTGGCGCCAGCCCTCCGTACGGCGAATTGACCTCAATGGTCTTTCGGCCGAGGAGACCGCCGAGCTAGTCGGTCGTGCGACGAGCGCCGCATCGCCGTCCGGTCTCACCCAGCTTCATAGTCGCACCGGAGGCAACCCGTTCTTTATCCGGCAGCTTCTGCGTCAGGGGTCGACCGGTGCCGCGCCGACGGGCGTTCCCGCCAGCGTAAAGGAAGTCGTCATCGATCGCGCGACCCGGCTCGGGCCTTCTGCGCTACACCTGTTGGAAACCGCTGCGGTGCTCGGTAGCGAGTTTGATATTCACCTGCTGCTTGAAATCATGAGCGCGGCGGAAGAACGCGCGGCGGTGACGCTAACGATCGAGGACCTCGAAAACGCCGGCACCGCACGGTTCATCACCGAGCTGCCCGAGGCGCCTGGGCGGTTCCGGTTCGTCCATGAGCTCGTGCGCGAGGCATTCATCGAGCAGCTCAGCGCGCTCAGTAATGCGAGACTCCACCAGTTGGCCGGACACGCTGTATTGAAGCTGCACTCGACCGACATATCCGAGCATTTGATCGCGTTGGCCGCACATTTCCACGCCGCCGTACCGCTTGGTGACGGTCTGCTCGCCGCCGAGTATGCAGCGGCCGCGGCACGTCAGGCAATCGAGTCCCTCGCGCCCGAAGATGCGCTGAGACTCGCGGCGCTGGGACTAGCCGACTTGCCTAAAGACTCGGGGCAAGACCGCCTCCGGCTCGATCTACTTCTGATCGAGGTCGACGCGAGCGCTACGCGAATGGACCTAGTAGCGCACCAGCGTGCGATGTTCGACGCGATCGAGGTTGCCCGCCGTATCGGCGACCCGGTCGCGCTGGCCCGCACGCTCGACCGGCACACGGTGCTGCCCGCGATGGGATCGATCGACGAGGAGTTGCTCGCGGTCAAGCTAGAAGCGATAGACGCACTTGGGGAGCATCCGAGCCCGCTGCGCACCCGGTTGCTGGCGAGCGCTTCCTATCAACGCACGATCGGAGGCCACGGCTGGCGCGCGGCCGACCAAGCGCGGCAGGCCGTACGCGATGCCCGCACGTTGCGCGATCCGGACGGCGTTATCGCCGGTCTCTATGCCCTCGCGGCCGCGCGACTCGGCGGTCCCGACCTTGGCGCCCAGATGGAGGTGGCCGAGGAACTGACGACGCTAGGACTACCCAAAATGGACCTCGCCCCGGAGCGCGACGGCCGCCGATTCCGCGCGGTCTTGGCGCTCGCGGGCGGCGACCGCGGCGGTTTCGAGGCAGACGGCGTCAGCCTGTCCCAAGTTGGCAACGCCCGTGGCTCGGTGTTCATTCGGAGTCTTTCAGCCGAATGGAGCACGCTCGGGGCGCTGCTCGATGGCGACCTGGACCGGGCCGAGAGTCTGGCGAATGCGACGGTCGCCCTTGCTGCCGATGACCCCAATTTTCTTCTGGGTTGGTTAGCACAGCTCGCCGCTATCCGCGTCGAACAGGACCGCGCGGGCGAGTTCGTCCCCCTGGCCGATGGGACTCTTGCCGAGCATCCGCACCTACTCGTGGTGCGGGCTCTGTGCGCCGGCCTACACACCGAAGCGGGCGACCTCGAAGGTGGCCGAGCACTCGTCGCGTCGATAGTCGCGGACGGATTTGATGCCGTGGGCGAAGACTGGTTGCGTCCGGCGACGCTCGGATATCTCGCACCCGTCGTGCGCGACTGCTTCGGACCGATGGCCTGCCAGTCGTTGGCCGGACTGCTAGCGCCGTACTCTGGGCAGTTGCTCGTTGCCGGCGCGGGTGCACTGGTACTCGGTGCAGCAGATCACTTCCGCGGATTGCTACTTTCGGCCGCGGGCCCGATGCATTGGCAGAGGGCCGCGGATGCGTTTGCGGCGGCGACCGACCTCGCGGACAGGGTGGGCGGCCGTGCACTCGCGGCCCACACCCACATCGAGCACGCCCGCCATCTGCTTGGTCGCGGTTCCCCGACTGACAGGGCCGACGCCGCGACATTGCTGGAGAAGTCCCGGGTCGACGGCAAAAGACTTGGGCTGACCCGCGTGAGCCGTCTGGTCGAGGACATCACAGGCGCAGTGGCCTCACCGCACGCGCGACTCGCCAACGACGCTGGTGCTACGAGCGGGTGACATCGCGACGACTCGTTGGATGACACCGCCGCCAAGCTCGTAAAGTACGCATCCAGTCGCACACCATTTTTCGCC
This sequence comes from Antricoccus suffuscus, assembly GCF_003003235.1. Lineage (NCBI taxonomy): Bacteria > Bacillati > Actinomycetota > Actinomycetes > Geodermatophilales > Antricoccaceae > Antricoccus > Antricoccus suffuscus. Next base: position 176,004 of record NZ_PVUE01000007.1, on the reverse strand, counting down.
TGTCGTTACTTCATGAAATGCGATGCTCCGGTCATTTGAATGGACAAATAGACTCTGTAACCTCACCGAGTAACTGCCGCCCGTCTGTTCGATGAGACCTGTCAAGAAGAGCAACACATGATTTCGGCCCTCTAGCCGGTCCGGGCACGCGATGACGAAATCCGGCGCCAGGGTCGCCTTGGGGTTGAGCCAGCGGACATCCTCCGCAAGCGCCAGCCCGACCCGCGACATGTCTCGCAGCTCCAGCGAGCGATACATGCCGCGGATCACCTCATCGCCACATGGGATTTCGAGCATGCCGATCCTTTCGTACCGATAGGGACCCGGACCAGGTGCGGTATCGCGTCAGGACGTAAGCGACATCGATGTCGTCACCAGCGACAACGCGGCCACCGGATCCCCGTTCGCGACATCAATGCTCGTCGGCGGCCCGTAGAGCACAATCGACCAGAACTGCTGTCCATGCTGGAAAACAACGACGATATCGGATTCGGCAGCGTTGGCGAGCTTGAACAGTTTGCCTGGATCCTGGGCGGTCCCGGCCTTGAGGTCCGACTCGCTGCCGGCGACTACTTGAAGGTTTAGTTTGTTCACCAGGTTGCTTGCGACCTGACCGGCAACCGTTTGGAGAGGCTCACCAGCGGTCGAGGTCGGCGTGCCCGCTGCAGAAATCGTAATGCCGACCGAAGGGTCCGCCGCCGTCAAGTCCATCTCGGTGCCGGAGGTCTTGGCCGAGTAGCCGGACGGGAGGGCAACCGAGTAGCTATCGGTCGAGGCAATATTTGCATCTTGCGAACTGCCAGATTGCGCATCGGCCGGTGGCGCGGTTGCGGCGGCCGGTGGCGCGGCAGCCACCTGGGACTTCGGAGCAACGGAGCCCGACGCGACCGTTGGCTTGGGCGTGGCCGGGTGACTGCTACCGCCCGATACCGCGAAATACAGGCCTACACCGCCACCAACCAGCACAAGCGCCCCCACCACCGCGCCGATCAGAAACTTCTTTGATCCGTTGGGCCGTGGAGGAATCGTGGTCGGGCCGCCCTGCCAGCCGCCCTGATTCGGGGGTTGCTGCGGCGGCGTGGGAAAGGCCGGTGGCATCGCGTTCGGGGACGGGTACTGCGACGGAAGCTGAGACATGGCTGATCCTTTCCGGATCTGTCCCGGGCGCTTGACCGGTTTGTGTACGCCCGCGTCAACCAATCGTGGGCGCAGGCAACCGTCGGTGCATCAGGGAAAACCCGGAACTTCCGCTACGTAGTCTGCGTAACGTCGCGAAGACTTAGCGTCCGAGGTCGGACAGCTGAATGCCGAGGGCACCGAGCTTGGCTGCCCCTCCGTCTTCGGCGGTCAGCACCCACGGGCCGGTATCGGTGAGCGCGAAAGAATGCTCGAAGTGCGCCGCCCACGAACCGTCGACCGTTTCCACTGTCCAGCCGTCGGCAAGTTCACGGGTGTCCGCAGAGCCCAGAGTCACCATAGGCTCAATCGCGAGCGCCATCCCCTTGACCAGCTTCGGTCCGCGGCCAGGTTTGCCATAGTTGAGCACGTGCGGATCCTGATGCATCTCGGTACCGATGCCATGGCCGCCGTACATCTCCACGATGCCGTACTCATGATCGTGGGCGGCCTCGAAGTCCATAATGCAGCGCTCGACGGCGTGCGAAATGTCGGTGAGCCGGCCACCGATCCGGGCTGCGGCGAACCCGGCCCACATCGAGGCTTCGGTGACCTCCAACAGCCGCTGCTGCTCGGTGGTGATCTCGCCGACGCCGATGGTGATCGCGGAGTCGCCATGCCAGCCATCGACGATCGCACCGCAGTCGATCGATATCAGGTCGCCCTCGGCGAGGACCTTGTCCGGCCGCGGGATCCCGTGCACTACTTCGTCGTTGATCGACGCGCAGATTGAGCCGGTGAAACCCAGGTAGCCGAGGAATGATGGGATGGCACCGGACGACCGGATCACATCCTCGGCGATCGTATCGAGCTCAAGTGTCGACACTCCCGGACGTACGGCATCACGGGTAGCGGCCAGAGCTGCGGCCACGACAAGACCGGCTTCACGCATCTTGAAAATCTGCTCGTCAGACTTAAGCTGGATCATCTGCCTGCGAGCCTTCTTCACAAATGAGGGTTGCCACATGGTCGTTCAACGGACGGTAGGCCGTCAGTCGCGCGGCGGTACGCCCGCCAGGGCGTCGAGTGCACGCTGGGTTACGTCACTGACCTCGCCGGTGCCGTTGATGGGGTGCACCAGGCCACGCGGCGTGTAGAACTCGACCAGCGGCGCGGTCTCCTTGGCGTAGACGTCCAGCCTGCGGCGTACCGTCTCTGGCTTGTCGTCGTCACGCTGCTGCAGCTTGCCGCCGCAGTCGGGGCACGCACTGTCCTCGGTGATCTCGCCACCGAGCGCGAAGATGTGACCGCAGTCGGCACAGGTACGCCGGCCCGACAGCCGATGAACGATCTCATCGTTGGGAACCTGGATCTCCAGTACGCCGTCCAGCGGCTTACCAACTTCGGTCAAGAACTGATCTAGGCCCTCGGCTTGTACGACGGTCCGCGGGAACCCGTCGAGCAGGTAGCCGTGCGAGACGTCGTCTTGACCAAGCCGATCCTTCACCATCGCCACGGTGACTTCGTCGGGCACCAGGTCCCCTGAGTCCATGTATTTCTTGGCCAGTACGCCGAGTTCGGTACCCTGCCCGACGTTGGCGCGGAAGATGTCGCCGGTTGAGATCTGGGGTACGCCGAGGCGTTCGGCTAACAGTTTGGCCTGGGTTCCCTTGCCCGCTCCCGGCGGGCCCAACAGCACGACTCTCATTAGCGTAAGAACCCTTCATAACTGCGTTGCTGTAGCTGGCTTTCGATCTGCTTCACCGTCTCCAGGGCCACACCAACGAGAATGAGCACCGCGGTGCCGCCGAACGGGAAGTTCTGTGCGCCGCTCGGTCCGGTCAGGGTCAGCAGAAGGTTAGGCAGGATGGCCACGACGCCCAGGTACAGCGAGCCAGGCAGCGTGATCCGGTTAAGGACGTAGTTGAGGTATTCGGCCGTCGGTCGTCCAGGGCGGATGCCTGGGATGAACCCGCCGTACCGCTTCATGTCGTCGGCGCGCTCTTCAGGGTTGAAGGTGATCGCCACGTAGAAGTAGGCGAAGAACACGATCAGGAGCAGATAGAGCAGGATGTGCACCCAGCTGCCCTGGTTGATCACGTAGTTCTCGAAGAACCGGCGTATCGTGCCGGGCGCCTTGGACTGGTCCTGAAGCTGGGTGATCAGCTGCGGGATATACAAGAGCGACGAAGCGAAGATGACCGGGATAACGCCGGACTGGTTGACCTTGAGCGGCAGGTACGTCGACGTCCCGCCGTACATCTTCCGGCCGATCATTCGTTTGGCGTACTGCACGGGGATACGCCGCTGCGCTTGCTCGATATAGACGACCACGACGATGACCACCAACGCCAGCAGAATCATCATGATCAGGATGGTCGAACCGCGGCTGGCGATCGAGGCGCCTTCGGTCGGGATACGGGCCGCGATCGAGGCGGCCATGAGCAGGGACATGCCGTTGCCGATGCCCTTTTCGGTGAGCAACTCGCCAAACCACATGATCACCGTGGCACCGGCCGTCATCGTCAGCACCAGGATGACGTACGAGAAGATCGAGTCCTTGTTCGCCAGGATCGGGAACTTGGCGGGATCGCAGCCCGGGAACAGCTGACCGGACCGGGCCAGCGCAATGATGCCGGTGGCCTGCAGTACGGCGAGGCCGATCGTCAGGTAACGGGTGTACTGCGTGAGCTTGTTCTGCCCGCTCTGCCCCTCTTTTTTGAGCATCTCAAACCGCGGGATCACCACGACCAGCAGCTGGATGATGATGCTCGCGGTGATGTACGGCATGATGCCGAGCGCGAAGACGGACAGCTGAAGCAGCGCGCCGCCGGAGAAGAGGTTGACCAGTGAGTAGACGTCCGCCTGACTCTGCGAGAGCCGACTCGGGTCGAGGCACTCGTTGATGTTTTTCAGCAGTACGCCGGGCGCCGGGATGTGGGCACCTAGCCGGTAGAGGGCGATGATCGCCAGCGAGAAGAGGATCTTCTTGCGGAGATCGGGCGTCTTAAACGCTGTCCCGAACGCCTTGAGCACTAAGGTTCCTCCTGCGCTGTAGGCGGCTGCCCGCCTACGCGGGCGCACCTATGAGTTCAAATCAGTTACTCGAGACCATCGTGGCGTCTCTCGAGCTGTTTATTAAGTGCCGAGGGGCCGACGTACAACGGAGCGTCCGCCACGTCGCAAGCCAACCTGCAGCACTCGACTTTAACGCATGGTGCCCGCCAGCCGGTCACGGCATGGCGGGCACAGCATGTTTACTGCCGATAGTTCACAGAACCGAGGTCGACCCACCGGCTGCGGCGATCTTTTCCTTCGCCGAGTCTGAGAAGGCATGCGCGGTGACGTCGAGCTTGACGCCTCCGAGCTCACCGGTCCCGAGGACCTTCACGAGCTGGTTCTTGCGTACGCCGCCGGCGGCCACGATGTCATCGACACCGATCGAGCCGCCGTCCGGGAACAGTGCCGCAAGGCGATCAAGGTTGACGACCTGGAACGTGGTGCCGAAGCGGTTCTTGAACCCCTTCAACTTGGGCAGGCGCTGCTGGAGCGGCGTCTGGCCACCCTCGAAGCCCAGCCGCACGGTGTTGCGGGCGTGGGTGCCCTTGGTGCCGCGACCTGCGGTCTTACCCTTGGAGCCCTCGCCGCGACCGACGCGCGTCTTGGCCTTGTGCGCGCCGGGTGCGGGGCGCAGGTGATGCAGCTTGATCGGGGTTGCCGATTTTTCGGTAGCCATCAGTTACTCAACTTCCTCGACGGATACCAGGTGCGGAACCGTCGCAACCATGCCGCGGATCTCCGGGCGGTCTTCTTTGACGACAACGTCGTGCAGCCGCTTTAGGCCCAGCGAACGCAACGTCTGACGCTGGTTCGGCTTGGTGCCGATAGCAGAGCGGATCTGCGTGACCTTCAAGTTCGACATCGCAGCTACGCTCCTTGACCGGCCCGCGCCCGCAGCATGCCGGCCGGTGCGACGTCTTCGAGCGGAAGTCCGCGGCGCGCAGCCACTTCTTCCGGCCGGACGAGGCCCTTGAGGGCAGCAACAGTCGCGTGCACGATGTTGATCGGGTTGTCTGAGCCGAGGCTCTTGGACAGGATGTCGCCGATTCCGGCGCACTCGAGTACGGCGCGCACCGGGCCGCCGGCGATAACACCGGTACCGGGGCTGGCCGGCTTCAGCATGACAACGCCGGCAGCCTTCTCGCCCTGGATCTGGTGCGGGATCGTGGTGGCGATCCGCGGAACCTTGAAGAAGTTCTTCTTAGCTTCCTCGACACCCTTGGCGATCGCGGCGGGGACCTCTTTGGCCTTGCCGTAGCCGACGCCCACGGTGCCGTCACCGTCACCGACGACGACCAGAGCGGTGAAGCTGAAGCGACGACCACCCTTGACGACCTTGGCTACCCGGTTGACCTTGATGACTTTTTCGAGATGGTTCGACTTTTCGGCCTGGTTGCCACCGCGGCCGCCGTCACGACGGTCCCGGCGCTCGCCACCTGCTCCGCCGCCACGGCGCTGTTGTCCTGGCATTAGATGCTCTCCTCAATTGCGAACACGTGCGTCTCAATATTCATTAGAAGTCGAGGCCCCCTTCGCGGGCGGCGTCGGCCAGCGCCGCGATGCGGCCGTGATACTTGTTGCCGCCACGGTCGAAGACAACCGACTCGATGCCGGCCTCCTTCGCGCGCTTGGCGACCAGCTCGCCGACCTTCTTCGACAGCGCGGTCTTGTCGCCGTCGGTCGCACGCAGCTCGGCCTCGGTGGTCGAGGCGAACACGAGGGTCTTGCCGACCGTGTCGTCGACGACCTGCACGCTGATGTGCCGGGTCGACCGGGTCACGACGAGCCGCGGACGGCTCGGCGTACCGGTGATCTTCTTGCGCAGCCGGAAATGGCGGCGCGCTTTGGAGTTACGTCGCTTGCTGGCGGCATCTTTGCCACCGGTGCGCACATTCGCGAAACCTGCCATGACTTACTTACCTTGCTTTCCGACCTTGCGGCGAACGACCTCGCCGGCGTACCGCACACCCTTGCCCTTGTAAGGCTCAGGCTTACGGATCTTGCGGATATTTGCTGCGACCTCGCCGACCAGCTGCTTGTCGATTCCCTCGACGGAGAACTTGGTAGGCGACTCGACCTTGAATGTGATGCCCTCGGGCGGATCGATGATGACCGGGTGCGAGAAACCAAGCGCGAACTCAAGGCTCGAACCCTTGGCCGTGACGCGGTAACCGACACCAACGATCTCCAGGCCCTTGCTGTAACCCTCGGTGACGCCCAAGACCATGTTGTTGACCAGGGTGCGAGACAGCCCGTGCCGCGAACGGCTTTCGCGTTCGTCGTTCGGACGGGTGACGACAAGCGCGCCATCGGCGTCCTTGGCGATCGTGATCGGCGAGACGACGGTGTGGCTCAGCGTGCCCTTGGGGCCTTTGACGGTGACGTCCTGACCGGCGATGTCTACCTCGACTCCGCTCGGGACAGTGACGGGAAGTCTTCCAATTCGTGACATGTTGTCTTCCCCTTACCAGACGTACGCGAGTACTTCGCCGCCGACGCCACGCTGGGTGGCCTGTCGGTCGGTGAGCAATCCGGACGAGGTAGAGATGATGGCGATCCCGAGCCCACCGAGCACTCGCGGCAGGCCCGTGGAACGGGCGTACACGCGCAGGCCGGGCTTGGAGATGCGGCGTACGCCGGCGATCGACCGCTCACGGTTGGGGCCGTACTTCAACTCGACGTTGAGCACCTTGCCCTTCTCACCGTCGGCGACGTCGTACGACGCGATGTAGCCCTGCTCCTTGAGGATCTGTGCGATGTGCGCCTTGAGTTTCGAGTGCGGCATGGACACGGAGTCGTGGAACGCCGAGTTGGCGTTACGCACACGCGTGAGCATGTCCGCGATTGGATCTGTCATTGTCATGACGTTTGTCTTACCCTTCTCACCGCGGTTCCCGGACTCCCTTGACGGGTGGGCCTTCGGCGAAGATGAAAGTTAGTGTTACCAGCTGGATTTCGTGACACCCGGAAGTTCGCCTGCATGCGCCATCTCGCGGAAGCAGATGCGGCAGAGGCCGAACTTGCGGTAGACCGAATGCGGACGACCACACCTGTTGCAGCGGGTGTAGGCGCGGACGGCGAACTTCTGCTTGCCGGCCGCCTTGTTGACGAGAGCTTTCTTTGCCATGCGCTTAGTTCTCCTTGAACGGGAAGCCGAGCGCGCGAAGCAGTGCCCGTCCCTCATCGTCGGTCTTGGCTGTCGTCACGACCGTGATGTCCATACCGCGGACACGGTCGACGTTGTCGATGTTGATCTCGTGGAACATCGACTGCTCGTTGAGACCGAACGTGTAGTTGCCGTTGCCATCGAACTGACGATCCGACAGACCACGGAAGTCGCGGATACGCGGCAGCGCCAGGGTCAGCGTGCGGTCCAAGAACTCCCACATCCGGGTGCCGCGCAGCGTGACCTTCGCGCCAATCGGCTGGCCCTCACGCAACTTGAACTGCGCGACGGATTTGGTCGCCCGGCGTACCAACGGCTTCTGGCCGGTGATCGCGGTCAGGTCACGCAGTGCCCCATCGATGATCTTCGCGTCGCGAGCCGCTTCGCCAACACCCATGTTGACGACGACCTTGACCACGCGCGGGATCTGCATGACATTGGCGTACGAGAACTTCTCGTTGAGCGCGGGGGCGATTTCCTCGGCGTACCGAGTCTTCAGCCGCGGCGCTGAAACAGTAGTTGCAGACATGATTTAGAGATCCTTGTCCTTGCCGGTCGACCGCTTGGAGACGCGCACGTTGCGGCCGTCCTCGTCCTTGCGGTAGCCCACGCGGGTCGCCTTGCCGTCTTTGTCAACGACCATGACGTTGCTTACGTGGATCGCGGCTTCCTTGGTAATGATGCCGCCCTCTTGCGAGCCGCGGCCCGAGGCCTGGATCTTGGTGTGCCGCTTGATGCGGTTAACGCCCTCGACGAGAACACGGTCACGCTCTGGGTAGGCCTCGATGACCTTGCCCTTCGCGCCCTTGTCCTTGCCCGAGATCACCAGTACCGTGTCGCCCTTTTTGACCTTCATTGGCTACAGCACCTCCGGCGCGAGCGAGATAATCTTCATGAACTTCTTGTCCCGCAGCTCACGGCCAACTGGGCCGAAGATGCGCGTCCCACGAGGTTCGCCGTCGGTCTTGATCAGTACGGCGGCGTTTTCGTCGAACTTGATGTATGAGCCGTCGGGGCGGCGGCGCTCCTTGACGGTGCGAACGATGACAGCCTTAACGACGTCACCCTTCTTCACACCGGCGCCGGGAATGGCGTCCTTGACGGTGCAAACGATGAGGTCGCCGATGCCGGCATAACGCCGACCTGAGCCACCGAGCACCCGGATGCACAGGACTTCTTTAGCCCCGGTGTTGTCGGCGACTCTAAGTCGCGACTCCTGCTGAATCACTGTGGTTTCTCCCAGTTGTCTGCCGGTTCTCTCGTGTTACCAAGAGCCTGGCCGAACGTATTGGATATTGCTGTTCGCCGATTCCGCGAGGAACTAACGAGCCTTTTCAATGACCTCGACCAGACGCCAGCGCTTCGTCGCGCTGACCGGGCGGGTCTCCATCAGACGGACGCGGTCGCCGATACCGGCTTCGTTGTTCTCGTCGTGGACCTTGAGCTTGCTGCTGCGACGCAGCACCTTGCCATAAAGAGCGTGCTTGAAACGCTCTTCGATCTGAACAACGACGGTCTTGTCCATCTTGTCACTCACGACGATGCCGCTGCGTACCTTGCGGTAGTTGCGGCCGCCGCCGTGACCGACGTCCGAATCTTTGATTTCCTCAGCCATAATCAGCCTTCACTGCTTTCGCTCGGTGCAACGGCAAGGCCCAGCTCGCGCTCGCGCAGGATCGTGTAGATCCGCGCGATGTCACTGCGGACGGCCTTGAGCCGCATGTTGTTTTCTAGTTGCCCGGTAGCGACCTGGAACCGAAGGTTGAAAAGTTCTTCCTTCGATTCGTGCAGGCGCGTCTCGAGTTCATCGTTCTCGAGCTCGCGCAGGTCCGACGGGGAGGTACCGACTGCCATTAGAACTCACTATCCCGGGTCACGATGCGGCACTTCATCGGGAGCTTGTGGATCGCACGGCGAAGTGCCTCGCGAGCGATCTGGTCATTGGGGTAGGTCATTTCGAACAGGACACGACCCGGCTTGATATTGGCGATCCACCACTCGGGCGAACCCTTACCGGAACCCATGCGGGTTTCGGCCGGCTTCTTCGTCAGGGGGCGGTCCGGGAAGATGTTGATCCAGACCTTGCCGCCACGACGGATGTGCCGGTTGATAGCGATACGCGCGGACTCAATCTGACGGTTGGTGACGTACGCCGGCTCGAGCGCCTGGATGCCGTAGTCGCCGAAAGTTACTCGGGTTCCACCTTTGGCAGCACCGGTCCGGGACGGGTGGTGCTGCTTGCGGTGCTTGACCCTGCGTGGGATAAGCATGGTTAGGCGTCCTTCTCCGACTCGGTGCCGCTGCCGGCTTCGGTCGTCTCGGCCGGGGCGGCGGCAGGAGCTTCTACGATCGCCTCGGCTACTTCGGTTGCGATTGCTTCGGTCGAGGTCGTGTCCGCTTCCTCGGGAGCCGGCGCCACGCTGGCCTGCGCTGCTGCGCGCCCGGCTTCGGTGCTGGTGCCCGTCGTACCGGACGAACCGGAACGGCGCGGACGACGCTCGGGACGCTGACGACGATGCTCGCGCAACGCGGTCTCAGCGGCCTCGCGCTCGGCCTTGCTCTGGGTGACATCGCCCTTGTAGATCCACACCTTGACGCCGATCCGACCGAAGGTCGTGCGGGCCTCATAGGTGCCGTAGTCGATGTTCGCGCGCAGCGTGTGCAGCGGCACCCGACCTTCGCGGTAGAACTCTGAGCGCGACATTTCCGCGCCGCCCAGACGTCCGCCACACTGGATCCGGATGCCCTTGACACCCTGAGCGCGCATGGCCGACTGCTGAGCCTTCTTCATTGCGCGACGGAACGCCACGCGGCTGGACAGCTGCTCGGCGATGCCCTGCGCGACCAGCTGAGCGTCCGCCTCGGGGTTCTTGACCTCGAGGATGTTGAGCTGGACTTGCTTGCTGGTGAGCTTCTCGAGCTCGCCGCGCAAACGCTCGGCTTCGGCGCCGCGGCGACCGATGACGATGCCAGGGCGCGCGGTGTGGATGTCGACGCGGACCCGATCCCGGGTGCGTTCGATCTCGACACTGGAGATGCCTGCGCGCTCCATGCCCGTCGTCATCAGGCGACGAATGGCAACGTCTTCCTTGACATAGTCGGCGTACTGCTTATCTGCGAACCAACGGGACTTCCACTCGGTGGTGATACCGAGCCGGAAACCGTGCGGGTTGACTTTCTGACCCACTAGCGGGCACTCCCCTTCGCGCTGGACTTCTTGGATTTCTTAGCGGACTTCGAGGGTGCGACGCTGGCGACCTCGATCGTGATGTGGCTGGTGCGCTTGCGGATGCGGTAGGCCCGTCCTTGCGCACGCGGCCGGAACCGCTTCATGGTCGGACCTTCGTCGACGTACGCACGGTGCACGACGAGCGTGTCGGCGTCGAGACGATGGTTTTCCTCGGCGTTGGCAACCGCGCTTGCGAGTACCTTCGCGACCGGTTCACTGGCCGACTGAGGAGCAAACTGCAGCACGATGAGTGCCTCTGCGGTCGGCAGATCCCGGATCAGGTCGATGACACGACGCGCCTTCATCGGCGTGACGCGGACGTGCTTAGCCCGGGCACGCACGACCTGAAGGTCGTCGGCCGCGGTGGCAGGCCCTGCGTTCATTCGCTTTCCCCTTGCTTAATTTCTGATCAAACTCTGCTTGTTACTGACGGTGGTCGACGTACTAGCCGCGACGCGACTTGCGGTCGTCCTTGATGTGACCCCGGAAGGTGCGGGTCGGTGCGAACTCGCCGAGCTTGTGCCCGACCATCGATTCCGAGACGAAGACCGGAACGTGCTTGCGACCGTCGTGGACGGCGAAGGTGTGTCCGAGCATGTCCGGGATGATCGTCGAACGACGCGACCAGGTCTTGATGACCGTCTTGGTGTTCTTCTCGTTCTGGTCATCGACCTTCTTCAGAAGATGATCATCGACGAAGTAGCCCTTTTTAACGCTGCGTGGCATGTCTATCTATCCTTAACGCTTCTTGCCGGTACGGCGCCGACGAACAATGAGCTGGTCACTGGGCTTGCGCTTGCGCGTGCGGCCCTCTGGCTTACCTGCGGGGTTGACCGGGTGACGACCACCGGAGGTCTTGCCCTCGCCACCACCGTGCGGGTGGTCGACCGGGTTCATGGCGACACCGCGGACGCTGGGGCGCTTGCCCTTCCAGCGCATGCGGCCGGCCTTGCCCCAGTTGATGTTGGACTGCTCGGCGTTGCCGACCTCGCCGACGGTCGCGCGGCAGCGCGCGTCGACGTTGCGGATCTCGCCGGACGGCATGCGCAGCTGGGCGTATGGGCCGTCCTTAGCAACCAGCTGGACCGACGCGCCCGCGGAACGGGCGATCTTCGCGCCGCCGCCGGGGCGAAGCTCGATCGCGTGCACGACCGTACCGGTCGGGATGTTGCGCAGGGGCAGGTTATTGCCCGGCTTGATGTCCGCGCCCGGACCCGACTCGACCTTGGCTCCCTGACCCAGCTTGACCGGCGCAATGATGTAGCGCTTCTCGCCGTCTGCGTAGTGCAGCAGCGCGATACGAGCGGTGCGGTTGGGGTCGTACTCGATGTGTGCGACCTTGGCTGGTACGCCGTCTTTATCCGCGCGGCGGAAGTCGATCAGTCGGTAAGCGCGCTTGTGTCCGCCACCCTGGTGCCGAGTGGTGACACGTCCGTGAGCGTTACGTCCACCCTTGTTGTGCAGGGGACGCACCAGCGACTTCTCCGGGGTGCTGCGGGTGACCTCTGCAAAATCAGAGACGCTCGACCCGCGACGACCCGGTGTCGTCGGCTTGTACTTGCGGATTGCCATTGTGGTTACCTATCTCGCTTCTTAGTTCGTTAGTTCCGCTCAGCCTTAGCTGACCGGTCCGCCAAAGATTTCGATGCGATCGCCCTCGGCGACGGTCACGATTGCGCGCTTGGTGTCCTTGCGCTTACCGATTCCGTAGCGAGTGCGTTTCGTCTTGCCCTGGCGGTTTGCTGTGTTGACGGCGAGAACCTTCACGCCGAAGATCTCTTGCACAGCGATCTTGATCTGGGTCTTGTTGGCGTCCGGCCGAATGAGGAAGGTGTACTTGTTTTCCTCAAGCAGGCCATAGCTCTTCTCCGAGATGACCGGAGCGAGCACGACGTCGCGTGGGTTGGACTTCATTACTTGTCACCCTCTTCTTGGGCTACCTCGTCGACGAGAACCTCGACCTCGACGCCGCGCTCGCGCGAGCCGCTGAGGAACTCTTCGAGCGCCGTCTCGGTGAAGACCACCGCGTCGGAGACGAGTACGTCGTGAGTGTTGAGCTGGTCGGCAACGAGCAAGTGCACGTTGGGCACGTTGCGCAGCGACACCCAGCCGGCCAGGTCATCGCGACCGAGCACGACGAGGATGCGCTTCTTGAGCGTGTCCACGAACGGAACCGCGGCGCGCAGTACCGCAAGCGCGTCCTTGGTCTTGACCGTGTCGCCGGTGGCGATCTGGGAAACCACGAAGAGCAGGTCCGCGCGGGCGCGGTCCGAGAGCGCGCCGCGCAGGGCGGCAGCCTTCATCTTCTTGGGGGTCTTCTGCGCGTAGTTGCGCGGCTGCGGACCGTGGACGATGCCGCCACCTGCGAACTGCGGCGCACGGGTCGAACCCTGACGGGCGCGGCCGGTGCCCTTCTGGCGGTATGGCTTCGCGCCGCCGCCGGAGACCTCGCCGCGAGTCTTCGCCTTCGCCGTACCCTGGCGCTTCGCCGCAAGCTGCGCGACGACGACCTGGTGCAACAGCGAAACGTTGGCCTGCGCGTCGAAAATCTCCGCAGGCAAATCGATGGACTTTGCCTTCTTGCCCTCGGTGTCGAGGACGTCGACGGTCAAGTTACTCACTTGCCCGCACCACCCTTCGTTGCCGCGCCACTGGCCTTCGGCGACATCTCGGTCTTGACCGAGTTGCGTACATATACAACGCCCTTGGCGTTGCCTGGAATCGCGCCCTTGATCAGCAGCAGGCCCTTCTCGGTGTCGACGCGGTGGACCTTAAGACCCATCGTCGTGACGCGGTCGCTACCCATCCGACCAGCCATCCGCATGCCCTTGAAGACACGACCTGGAGTGGCACAGCCACCGATCGAACCGGGCTTGCGGTGGTTGCGGTGCGCACCGTGCGAGGCACCCACGCCGTGGAAGCCGTGACGCTTCATGACGCCGGCGTAGCCCTTGCCCTTGCTCGTGCCGGTGACGTCGACGATCTGGCCCTCTTCGAAGATCTCCAAGGTGATTTCCTGGCCGATCTCGTAGGACTCTGCGTCTTCGGTGCGGATCTCGGCGATGTGCCGACGAGGCGTGACTCCCGCTTTCGCGAAGTGGCCCTTGTCCGGCTGGTTGACCTTGCGCGGGTCAATCTCGCCGTAGCCGATCTGAATTGCCGAGTAACCGTCGATGTCAGGCTTGCGTACCTGAGTGACGACACAGGGGCCGGCCTTGACGACGGTGACCGGGATGATCCGGTTGTTCTCGTCGAAGACCTGGGTCATCCCCAGTTTCGTACCCAAGACGCCGCGCTGCGTGCGGCTGAACTTGCTGGTCATCTGCTGCTGTCCCTACTGACTTCAGGTTGCTATTGCTTAGTTCGCGGTGCCGGGCCGGCGCGGCGCGCACTCTCGTGCGCGGCGTACGGCCCGAGCTGCTACTGGATGTTTACGTCGACGCTCGCGGGAAGGTCGATGCGCATGAGGGCATCGACAGTCTTTGGTGTCGGCTCAAGAATGTCGATGAGACGCTTGTGCGTGCGCATCTCGAAATGTTCGCGCGAGTCTTTGTACTTGTGCGGCGAACGGATGACGCAGTACACGTTCTTTTCAGTGGGCAGCGGCACTGGCCCGACGACGCGAGCGCCGGTGCGGGTGACCGTCTCAACGATCTTGCGCGCCGAAGCGTCAATCGCTTCGTGGTCGTAGGCCTTGAGCCTGATGCGGATCTTCTGTCCGGCCACGCTTTGCCGTCCTTTTCATAGCTGCGACGCGTGAGTTCGTCGCGCGCTGTCTCGGGTGCTGTCTGTCTTCGTGTTGCTGTTCGTGCTGGTGGTTCGTGCTGTTCGTTCTATCGAGCTTCGTGCGGTGAGCCACTCGGCCAGGAGTCAGCAGCATGCATGGCTGCGCCAGACTGGGCGCGTGCGTTGCGTGCGGTAGGTTCCGCTGCCACTGTTCAGGTGTCCGGGTCCTCCGGTCCACGCGGTCGGGCGTGTCGCCGCTTCCGCACATGCCAGCGCGACAGGATTCGTCGTACCGGATGGTGGTGAACCAGATGCGCTCGCGTGGAGCACGGTGCTCGGGTCGTGCTGTCGCCCTCGGCCCACGCTGTCCATGTTTCCAAATGTCCACGTAATTTGTGTCCACGGGATGGTGCAGCCGCGCGAAAGGCAACCCGTCAAGTATGCCCTACCCCGTCCGTCGAACACAAACGGGGTACGAGACTCATTTGGTGAAGCCCATCACGAGAGTGATGCCGGACGTTTGCGTATTGCTCGCTCATACTGGTCAGATGCGTCTCGACGACCCCGAGTTCATCGCCCACCCGTACCCGACGTTCGCCACCATGCGCGCACAGGCCCCGCTCCAGTGGGACGACGACCTGCAGATGTTCATCGCACTCTCCCACGCGTCTGCGGGGGCGGTTCTGCGGCACCGATCTCTTGGCCGGATCTGGGAGGATTTCCTGCCGGCCGCTGCGTATCCGGCACTCAACCTCATCCACCGACACGCGCTGCTCGAGATGGAGCCGCCCGAACACACTCGGCTGCGACGCCTGGTGGCGTCGGCCTTTGCGCGCGGTCACGTCGAGCGGCTGCGGCCGAGGGTGGTCGCCTTCGCCGCTGAGCTGGCGAACGCCGTAGCGGACGCCGGCTCAGATGGCTCGCCGGTAGACCTCCTTCCGATCTATGCCGAACCGCTGCCGATTGCGGTGATCGGCTCGCTACTCGGGGTGCCGGTCTCTGACTGGCATTTGCTACGGCCATGGTCCAACGCGATCGTGAAGATGTATGAGTACGGACGGAGCCCGGCTACCGAGCAAGCCGCCGAGTCCGCGGCGAGCGAGTTCGCGGCGTACCTGCGAGAGCTCGCGACCGCGCGGCGGCGTAACCGCGGCGACGACCTGATCTCCGACCTGCTTCGCGTACAGGACGAAGACGGCAGCAAGATCACCGACGACGAACTCGTGGCAACGGGCATCCTGCTGCTCAACGCCGGACACGAGGCGACCGTCAACGTCACGGGCAATGGCCTCTCGGCGCTCCTACAACGCCCAGAGCAGCTAGCCGCAGTGCAGAACGGGATCTCCGACCCAGCCGTCATCGCGCTCGCCTCGGAAGAATTGGTGCGCTTCGATGGACCGTTGCAGTTGTTCGAGCGGACCGCCACGGTCGATACGACAATCCACGGGGTAGAGATCGGCGCCGGTCAGAAGGTTGCGGCACTACTCGGGGCCGCCAATCACGATCCGGACGTTTTCGATAAACCCGAGGTCATGAACGTACTGCGCGACCCGAACCCGCACTTGGGATTCGGCGTGGGCATCCATTTCTGCCTCGGCGCACCGCTTGCCCGGGTCGAGATCCAGACGTCTTTATCGACACTTATCGATAGATTTCCGCACATCGCGCTCGTCGACGTGCCGCAGCACAACCCGGAGTTCGTCATCCGCGGCCTAGAACAACTCCCCGTCACGATCTAGTTTCGGGCTAGAGTCCAAGTATGGGCGATTTGCACTGCCCCGCCACCATCGTCATCGCCGCGGCCGGGGCCACGACACGTTCACGACTCATCGACGCTCTTACCGGGCGCCGGATTGCGATGGTCTTCGCGCCGCCGGGCGGCGAACCGGAGCAGAGCGCCGCCGTGCTCGCCTCATCACTCGGCTGCGCAATGCGCACTGAAACCGAGCTCGAGGCAAAGGACGCCGCAGAGAATGCCGCCGATGTGTCTCGTCGATGGAGCGATGTCGTCGATGAGATCGGCGACCGCTACCGCGGCGAAACGGTGCTCATCATGAGCACTCCGGCCGCGGTAGGGTCCGCCGTACCGTCTCTCACATCGGTCGCTGGCGTCCGGACACCCGCCGCGGACGCGGGAATCATGGCAGAACTCGAGTGCGACGCGGACGGCACCCGCGCCATCGCGTGGGCCGGCCCGGGCGACTAGCGCACTCCCCGAGGTCGAAACTGCACGCTGATCCGCGGGCCCACCGGCCTGGACGTTTTCGGCACCGCGTGCTCCCAGGTCCGCTGACACGAACCACCCATCACGATCAGGTCCCCGTGACCAAGTGAGTGCTTCAGCGCCGTCCCGCCGCCGCGGGGGCGCAGCATCAGCGTGCGCGGGGCACCCAACGACAGAATCGCGACCATCGTGTCTTCGGTCTTGCCACGGCCGACCGTGTCGCCATGCCACGCCACGCTGTCTCGCCCGTCGCGGTAGAGACACAGCCCCGCGGTTGCAAACTGCTCCCCCAACTCGGTGCCGTAGTAGCGGTCCAGGCACTCTTTTGCCTCCTCGAGCGCCGGATCGGGCAGCGGAGCGTGCTCGCCATAGAACGCCAGCAACCGGGGTACGTCGAGAATCTTGTCCCACATCGCGCGCTTTTCGGCGTACCACGGAACCTCGGCTTCGAGCCGCTCAAATAGCGGCCCAGAGCCACTCACCCAGCCCCGTCGAATGTCGATCCAAGCTCCGCGCGACAGTTCGGTGCGCCGTACCGCCCCAGCCAACGGAAGCACGGCCGTGTCGTCAATGACGTCGAGTAACGATTCTTGAAGTGCAGCGCTCATACCCCTGAAACTAGCATTCAGTCGAACAATTGTGCTAGATCAAAGTGGATCAGATGTTCTAGTCGAGGTGACCGCTGTCGTGCGCGAGGATGGCGACCTGCACCCGGTTGCCGACGCCGAGCTTAGTGAGAAGCCGTGACACATGCGCCTTGACCGTCGCCTCGCTCATGAACAGCGACCGGCCGATTTCCGCGTTGGACAGGCCCGCACCGACCGCCCGAAACACTTCCGTCTCGCGGTCAGTCAGTACGCCGATCCGTTCGCGTGCCGCCCGCTCGCGTTGCCTGCGCGAGTCGGAGGCGAAATGCCCGATCAGCGTGCGGGTGACCTTCGGCGACAGCATCGCTTCACCGGCGGCCACCACCCGGACCGCGTGCAGCAGGTCGCGCGGCGGCGTGTCCTTCAGAAGAAACCCGGCCGCGCCGGCCTCGAGCGCCCGAAACACGTAGTCATCGAGGTCGAACGTCGTCAGCACGACCACCCGTGGTGAATCGTCGGTCGAGGCCAGCGCTCGAGTCGCCGCCAGCCCGTCAAGACGCGGCATTCGGATGTCCATGAGTACGACGTCGGGCCGGTGCCTCGCGACTGCCTCCGGCACGGCGCTGCCGTCCTCGGCCTCGCCGACAACCTCGATGTCGTCGGCGGACTGCAAAATCATCCGCAACCCAGCCCGCACGAGCGACTCATCGTCGACGATCAGCACCCGGATCACGACACGACCCGTCCATCGACCGACAATGAACCCTTTGGCCATGGAATAGAAGCCTTCACCAGCCATCCCCCTTCGGGTGTTTCCCCGGACACGAACTGGCCACCGAGCAACTCCACCCGCTCGCGCAGGCCGATCAAGCCTGCCCCGGCGCCGGGCAACAACGTGTCGACACTGACCGGCAAGGCATTGCGGACCTCGACGGTAACCGCCGTACCTTGAACGCCGGAGACGCTCACCTGGGTGGCCGCCCGCCTGGCGTGTTTGTGCACGTTCGTGAGCGCCTCCTGCACGATGCGGTACGCCGTACGCCCCACGACCTCCGGCACATCGAGGCCGTCAGAGATCGACAACTCGACGCGTACGCCCGCCTGGCTCGACGATTCGATGAGGGCAGGCAGGTCACCGATCGACGGCTGCGGGGCCAGGTCGGAGCCTTCCGGCGACTCGTCGGCACGCAGGACGCCGAGGACCCCACGCAGGTCAGCAAGCGCCTGCCGCGCTGTCAGTCCGATGAGGTGAGCAGCCTGTTCGATCGCGCGCGGTTCGGCGTAGGAGTTGACCTCGAGCCCGCCGGCGTGCAGTGCGATGAGTGAGACCTTGTGCGCGAGCACGTCGTGCATCTCCCGGGCGATCCGCGAACGCTCCGCGATTCGGGCCTGCGCCGCGCGGAGGTCGCGTTCGGCCTCGGCCTGAGTCACTTGATCTCGCAGCGACACCAACAGGTCGCGCCGTACGCCGATATATGCGCCAGCAAGAACGGACATCAGAATGACGGCGATCGTGGCGACGGTGTTGCCGGCGGAGAACCTGTCAGGCCGAGTAGAACCGAGAATTGAGACGACGATTCCGATCATCGCCAAGATAACGAGGGTCCGGTCTCGTCGACGTATCGCCAGGCTGAACAACCCGATCAAGGCGAACATATAGATGGCCGTGAGGCCGATGATCACGATCCCGATCACCACGAGGGCGACCGGGTGAGCACGACGCCACCACAGGCTTGCTGTCCCGATGACGACGGCGAACACCAATGCCAGCGTGTTGTGGATGAGACCCTCATCGAGCTGAGGCATGACGATCTGGTTGATACTGGTCACCAGCGCGACAAGGATGAAGATGACGTCTCTAGTCCGGGGGCCGACACGCCCCCACAGGGATGCCGCCGCCGCCCGCTGCTCGTTCAGCCGTTCGCGGATCTGCACTTCACTACCGTACGGCGTACGCGCGCGCCCCGACACAGGACGATCGTCGCTGGCAGATCAGGTGAAACCGCTACTTTCGTAGGGTCTAGTTCCAGCCATCTGGCAGATGTGCTGCAGCGCCGTACTCGACAGAGTTAACGGCATGATTTCAGTCGAGAACCTCACCAAGCGCTATAGCGCATTCACCGCCGTTGACGACGTCACCTTTACCTGTGAACCGGGCACGATCACAGGCTTCCTCGGTCCCAATGGCGCCGGCAAGTCCACCACACTTCGGATGATCACCGGCCTCACCTCGCCAACCGCGGGTCGAACCACGATCGGCGGAATCGGGTACGCCGAGCTACCCAACCCCGGGCGCGTCGTCGGCGTGATGCTCGACGCCGCAGCACAACATCCCGGCCGCACCGGGTTGGAGACACTGCGCTTGTCCGCCGCGTTGATGGGCCTCCCGGGGCGCCGCGCCGACGAGATGCTCGAACGGGTCGGCATCGCGGACGCGGCCAAGCGACGAGTCGGCAACTACTCCCTCGGAATGCGGCAACGACTCGGCATCGGCGCGACCCTTATGGGCGATCCGCAGCTGCTCATCCTCGACGAGCCGGCCAACGGGATGGACCCGGAGGGCATCCGGTGGATGCGCGGCCTGCTGCGCGACTTCGCGCATCGCGGCGGCACGGTGCTGTTATCGAGTCACCTGCTGGGCGAGGTCCAGGCCACGGTCGATCGACTGGTCGTCATCGGCGGCGGCCAGGTCGTCGCACAAGGCAGCCTCGCCGAACTACTACAGCGACAGGGCGTCGTCGTACGCGGTCTTGACCCGAGCGGACTGCGGCGCGCGCTTGAGGGTGCCGGTTTGGCGGTCGACGTACAGCCGGACGGCGGTTACCGAGTCGACGGAACAGCCGAACAGGTCGGTCGCGCCGCAGCGCTCGCCGGTGAGGTACTCACCGAACTGCGCGATAGCGACGGCGCCGGACTCGAGGACCTTTTCTTCGAGCTGACCAGCGCGTCCGACCGCGGGGCCGCGACATCAGTCGCACAGCTCGCTGAATCCCGTCGTACCAACTAACTCGCAGTATCTGAACTCCAAGGAGAAGTTATGACCAGCCCCACCCTCGCGGCCTCGCTGCCACCGGTCAAACCCATCGGTTTTGGCACGCTGCTACGCGTCGAAACTCGCAAGATGACCGACACCCGCGGAGGCCGCGGTGTGCTCGCCGCAATTGTCGCGCTCGCGTTGGTTGTCGCCGTCTGGCAGATATTCACCGTCGGCGACGGCAGTTTCACGGCATCGAACTTCATGATGGGTCCGGTACAGATCGCGGCCATGCTCGCCCCCGTCATCGGACTGATGGCGATGACCTCGGAATTCACTCAACGCACGGCGCTGACAACTTTCACGCTCGCGCCACGACGCCTCTCCGTACTGCTGGCAAAACCGTTGTCGGCGATCGCGCTCACCATCGCGACCATCGCCGCAGCGATCCTGATCTCGCTTGCAGGCGCCGCGTTAGCCGGCGCATTCTCCGGTGAGGCGGTGTCGTACGCCGGCGTGGGTGACACGATCCGCGGCTTCGTCCTGACCGCAGCGATGATGTCCGTGCTGGCCGCAGCTATCGGTACGCTGATCCCGCAAACCGCCATCGCGATCGCCGTCTACTTCATCGCGCCGACAGCATTCAGCCTGCTGGGGATGGCAGTACTGAAGTCTGCCGATCCGTGGTTCAACGTGTTCTCGGCGGTCGAACGACTCTCGGGCGGCGACCCGACGGCGCACCTCGACCAGACGCTGACCGCCGTCCTTGTCTGGGTGGTCATTCCAGCGGTGATCGGCACCGTCCGCGCCCTCCGTCGCGAAGTCAAGTAGGACCCTCGGACGTCATATGTCCCGGCCGCAGTCGCGACCGGGACGTATGACTTATTCGGGTATTGAGCCGTCCCAGGCAGACCAACGTCGTACGTCGACCCTGATCACCGGTCCGAGCGGGCGGGCATCGGCGTACTGCGGGTACTTCCCCACCAGGGCGTCGATCCCCCGGCTACCGTCGACGGAATCGGCGTCGAGTACCCGAGCAACACCGTCGACGCGGACCCACCAGAGCGAGGTCCAGTCCTCGTCGTACCGATCGACGAGGATGCTCGCAACACCCGTGGCACGAACATTCGCCAGCCGCCCGAGCTTCCGCGTTGACTTCGGCTTGTGGTCGACGGCGGAGTACGCCGCATCGCCGACGAGCGCAAACACGACTGGGACGATCCGCGGCCGGCCATCAGCGGTAACCGTCGCCAACCGGGCGACCCGCGCGTCGGCAAACCGCCTGCGTCGCTCGTCGTCGTTCATCGCTCAGACCGTACGCCGCCAGCGAAGGCAAGCCACGGATACTGGCTTCATGATCGAGGTGGAACCCGAACGGTTCGAACAGATGGTGACGACGGCGCTCGACGGGTTGCCGCCCGAACTCGGCAAGATCATGCGCAACGTCGCCGTCACGGTCGATCTCGACGGTGGCCGGCCCGGTCTCCTCGGGCTCTACGAAGGCGTGCCACTCACTCGGCGCACCAACAACTACGCGTGGGCGATGCCGGACCGCATCACGATCTACAGGCTCGCGATTTGCGCGATCTGCCACACCGAAGAGCAAGTGATCGAGCAGGTACGCCGGACCGTCGTGCACGAGGTCGGACACCACTTCGGCATCGGCGATCACCGGCTGCGTGAGCTCGGTTGGTGACGGATGCGCCAGACTTTGTGACGGATCGGCAGGGATTTTGTGACGGATCGGCAGGGATTTTGTGACGGACCGCGTTAGTTGGCGCGCAGTTCGGCCAGCACCGAGCGCACGAACTTCTCTACCTGCGGCGTGACGATCGCGTCGATCGGGTCGTCACAAATGTGGTTACCGGCCAGCACACCGGCGCTGAGAAAACGCCGTACCAACAGTTCTTTGGCGGCGGCGCGGTCCACGTCATCGGGGACCGCGAAGGCCATGACTTCCATCGGCTCGGTCGCAACCTGCGGGTAGCGGTCTCGGATCTTGCCGCCCTGAGAAGACTCGTCGTTGAGGTGCATCCAGGTGCGCACCTCCGGGTCAAGCCGGGTCGCGCCGACGTACACAACCTGTCCGGACTCCTGCGAGGCCCAGATGTAGAGCCACGACTCGGGTACGCAAAGGTCACCGCCTGACACAGTGAAGGTACGGAATTCGCCGGCCATAGGAACACCCTATCGGTGGTTCGCCGACGTCAATGCTCCTGGTGGTCTCGGGTGTCGCGCGTTAGGTTGACCTAGACCCGCCACATTTCAGGTATCGCGAAGGAGCGTCCATGAAGACCAAAGCCGCAGTGATCTATCAGCCCGGCGCGCCGTTAGAGATCGAGGAGCTCGATCTTGACGGACCCAAGGACGGCGAGGTCCTCATCCGCTACACGTACGCCGGGCTGTGTCACTCGGACCTGCACGTCATGCTCGGCGACCTCGCCGTACGCATGCCGATGGTCCTCGGCCACGAAGGCGCCGGGATCATCGAGGAGGTAGGCCCTGGCGTTACCCGGGTTGCGGCCGGAGACCACGTGGTCTGCTCATTCATCCCCAACTGCGGCGTCTGCCGCTATTGCGCCAACGGTCAGCAGTCGATCTGCGACATGGGCGCCAAGACACTCCAGGGCAACCTGCCCGGGCCGCGCTTCCCGATCACCGGGCCGAAGGGCGAGTACGGCGCAATGTGCATATTGGGCACATTCAGCCAGTACGGCACGGTCCATCAGAACTCCGTCGTCAAGGTCGACGACGACCTGCCACTCGACAAGGCCGTCCTCGTCGGCTGCGGCGTACCCACCGGCTGGGGCTCAGCGGTCAACACCGCCGACATCAAACCCGGCGACACCGCCGTCGTCATCGGCGTCGGCGGCATCGGGATCAACGCCGTACAAGGTGCGCGGTACGCCGGCGCCAAAAACGTCATCGCCATCGACCCGCTGGAAAACAAACGCGAAAAAGCACTCGAACTCGGCGCCACCCACGCATTTGCCACCGCTGCTGAGGCGATGGACGCGGTCACCGACATGACCCGCGGGCAGATGGCCGACTCGGCGATCCTGACCGTCGGGTTGATGAACGCCGAGGTCGTGGAGCAGGGCTTCGACCTGATCGGCAAGGGCGGCTCGGTCGTGGTCACGGGCATCAACAGCGTCGAGGAGAAGACGATTCAGCTGTCGGGTTCGTTGCTGACACTGTTCCGCAAGAACATCAAGGGCAGCCTGTTCGGTGACTGCAACCCCACCACCGACATCCCGAAGATCCTGAGCCTCTACCAAAGTGGCGACCTCAAACTCGACGAGCTGATCACCAAGACCTACAAGCTCGAAGAGATCAACCAGGGGTACGACGATTTGCAGGCGGGCAAGAACATCCGCGGCGTCGTCGTACACGAACACTAGATTGCGCCTGGTGGTCTCGATCACAGCGCGTTAGGTTGGAGGCATTCGCCTCAGTTCGAGCATCGTCAAAGGAGCGCTCATGAAAACGAAAGCGGCAGTCGTCTACGAGCCAGGCAAACCGATCGAGATCGAAGAGCTGGATCTGGATGGACCGAAGGCCGGCGAGGTTCTCATCCGATACACGTACGCCGGACTGTGCCACTCGGACCTGCACATCATGCACGGAGACCTAGAGGCGCGACTGCCGATGGTCATCGGGCACGAAGGCGCCGGGATCATCGAGGAGGTCGGGCCCGGAGTCACCCGCGTCGCGGCCGGAGACCACGTGGTCTGCTCCTTCATCCCCAACTGCGGCGTCTGCCGCTATTGCGCCAACGGTCAGCAGTCGATCTGCGACATGGGCGCGACCATCCTCGAGGGCTACCTGCCCGGGCCGCGCTTCCCGATCACGGGCTCGCGTGGTGACTATGGCGCCATGTGCATGCTGGGCACATTCAGCCAGTACGGCACCATCCACCAGAACTCCGTCGTCAAGGTCGACGACGACCTGCCACTCGACAAGGCCGTCCTCGTCGGCTGCGGCGTACCCACCGGATGGGGCTCAGCGGTCAACACCGCCGACGTCAAACCCGGCGACACCGCGGTCGTGATCGGCGTCGGCGGGATCGGGATCAACGCCGTACAGGGCGCCCGGTACGCCGGCGCTAAAAACGTCATCGCCATCGACCCGCTAGAGAACAAGCGCGAGAAGGCGCTCGAGCTCGGCGCCACTCACGCGTTCGCGACCGCTGCCGAGGCGATGGACGCGGTCACCGACATGACCCGCGGGCAGATGGCCGACTCGGCGATCCTGACCGTCGGCAAGATGGAGGCCGAAGTCGTAGAGGAAGGTTTCAACCTGATCGGCAAGGGCGGCTCGGTGGTGATCACCGGGTTGAACAGTATCGAGGAGAAGACGATTCAGCTGTCTGGTTCGGTGCTCACGCTGTTCCGCAAGAACATCAAGGGCAGCCTGTTCGGTGACTGCAACCCCACCACCGACATTCCGAAGATTCTGGGTCTCTACCAAAGCGGCGACCTCAAGCTCGACGAGCTGATCACTAAGACTTACAAGCTCGAAGAGATCAACGAAGGGTACGACGACCTGCAGGCGGGCAAGAACATCCGCGGCGTCCTCGTCCACGAACACTAGAGTCGCTTGCGCAACGTCATACGTTCTGGTCGCCAGCCGCGGCCAGAACGTATGACGTTGCGCCGATCGTGAGGAGCACGAAACAGATGCAACGGACCGTGAAGATCCTGGGACGCGACCGCGAGTTGGAGCTCATCCAGGCCGCGCTGCGCAGCGGCACCCACACGCTCCTCGAAGGACCTCCCGGCACCGGCAAAAGCACCCTGCTGCGGTCGGTCGCGGCCGTACAAAAGGTGCCGTTCACTTTCGTGGAAGGCAACGCCGAGCTGACCCCGGCCCGGCTGATCGGGCACTTTGACCCTTCCCAGATCCTCGAACGCGGCTATATCCCAGAAATCTTCATCCCCGGTCCCCTGATCGACGCGCTCACCAGCGGCGGGCTGCTCTACCTCGAGGAAATCAACCGGATCCCTGAGGAAACGCTCAACGTCATGCTCACCGTCATGAGCGAAGGCGAGATCACCGTGCCACGCTACGGCCGGATTCTTGCCGAACCAGGCTTCGCGATCGTTGCGGCAATGAACCCGTTCGACGGTGTCGGTGTTGCGCGGCTTTCATCCGCGCTCTATGACCGCACGTGCCGGATTGTGGTGAACTACCAGAGCGGCGAGGTCGAGACGGACATCGTCGGGCTGCACGCTCCGAATGCGCCCAAACCGTGGCGGGCTAAAGCCGTCGAGATGGTACGACGCACGCGCAACCACGGTGACATCATGGTCGGCTCGTCGGTGCGCGGCGCGATCGACTTCACCCGGATGGCGATGTCGCTGGCCGACATCCGTGGCGGCACCGTTGACGACTGGAACGTCGGACTCGACGCTGCCCTGGTCTCGCTGTCCGGCCGGATCCGCCTCTACGAGTCATCGGCCCGGTCCGCCGAGCAGGTAATTACCGAGATCTACACCGAAATCTTCGGCCGCAAGGACGAGGACAACCAGAACTCGAGTGCCGGTGATGCCTCGGGGGAAACCCTAGCCCGCCAGTAGCGGGCGACCCGAAGCCCAGCAATGAGGGCGGTCAGAAGAAGCCGCCGTCGAAGACCGGACCGCGCCCTTCCACAGTCGGGCGCAGCCAGCTGTCGAAGAACCCGTCATTCGCGGAGATCTCCCCCGAAGTCGGCACTCTGGACCTGGATGCACTGAGTCAGGCGCTGGACTCGGACACCGAAGGCACTCTGGAACTCGTGGCCAACATGGTGCACGCGACCGACGAGCGCCTGCGTGAGCAGGCGAAGCGGCTCGCTGCGTCGCTGTTGCTGCAGTTGAGCCGCGAAAACAAGGCCGACGGCACCGGCGTCGCGCGGCTACTGCCGTCCAAAGCAGAGTTCGATATCGATGTGGACGACAGCCTCGAGGCAATCATCGAGGCAAAGGCACAAGGGCATTCGCCCAACATCGAAGATCTACGCTCGAGGGCATGGGCCAAGCCGCCGCTCGCGGTCTGTCTGGTCATCGACGCGTCGGGTTCGATGAACGGTGCCCGGCTGGCCGCGGCGTCGTTGCTGGCCTCGGCCGTCTGCCTGCGGGCACCGCAAGAACACGCAGTGATCGCGTTCGCGAAGAACCCGGCGTTCCTGCGTCGGATCACCTCGTCGTCGTCTAACGAAACGGTGATCGACCGGGTGCTGTCCTTGCGCGGCCACGGCATCACCGGACTGCGTGACGCACTGGCAGCGGCACACGCCGAGTTGAGCCGGGCACGCGCGACCCGCAAAGTCGTGCTGCTGATGTCCGACTGCCGCGCGACCGACGACAACGACGCCGACCGGGTCGCGGGGCAGATCGAGAATCTGCGCATCATCGCGCCGTACGACGATCACGACGAGGCCGCGGCATTCGCGGCGCGCTGCAACGCCAAGTGGGCCGCGCCCGAGTCATTCGCGACCATTCCGTCAGTTGTCCGCGAGCTCATACGGTGACCGCAGTTCATTCGGGCGTGGGGGCTTGTTAGCGTGATCACGCGCGGATAGCGTCAGTACAGTCGGCCGCAGTGGCCGGCGATCGCGATCTGCATATGCGAAGGGAATTCTCATGAGCATCACCGAAACCACCGATGTGGAAGTTGCCGACGACGCGACCACCCCGGCCGAGGCGGTACAGGCCGACGACGTACTCGTCGAAGAGGTCTCGATCGACGGCATGTGCGGCGTCTACTAGACATCGCACACCGCTAAGCACCTCGTAACCATCGTGTTCGACCTTGACCAGCAGTGGCAGGTCCATCCCCGGGTCGCGCTGCGTCCCGAACGGTTTGGCGCGCTGCTCTACCACTTCAACACTCGCAAGCTGTCGTTCCTCAAGAACCCCACGCTGCTGAAGATCGTCCAGTCCCTCGGCGAGCAGCCCACCGCCCGCGCGGCGCTCGTCGCCGCCGACGTACCCGCGGCGCAGTACGACACCTACCGCGCGGCGCTGAACACCCTTGCAACCTCCGACATGATCGTCCAGACCGGAAAGTAGACCCGTGACCGCTCTCGACACCTCCCCGCCCAGCACACTTCCACTCGTCGACCAGTTCCAGTACGGGCTCAACTCTCCCATCTGTCTGACCTGGGAGCTCACCTACGCGTGCAACCTTTCTTGCGTGCACTGCCTGTCCAGCTCCGGACGGCGTGACCCCAATGAGCTGACTACCGATGAGTGCAAGCGAGTCATCGACGAGCTGCAGCGCATGCAGGTCTTCTACGTCAATATTGGCGGCGGCGAGCCGACCGTGCGGCCGGACTTCTGGGAGTTGCTCGACTACGCCACCGATCACCAGGTCGGCGTCAAGTTCTCCACCAACGGCATCAAGATCACTCCCGAGGTCGCCCAGCGACTCGCGGCGAGCGACTACGTCGACGTCCAGATCTCGCTCGACGGCGCGACCGCCGAGATCAACGACCATGTGCGTGGCCCGGGCTCCTACGACACCGCGATCCGGGCGCTGTCCAACCTCAGCGAGGCGGGGTTCAAGGACTTCAAGATCTCGGTCGTGATGACCCGCCAGAACGTCGACCAGCTCGACGACTTCAAGGCCATCGCCGACAAGTACGGCGCCCAGCTGCGCCTCACCCGGCTTCGTCCGTCCGGTCGCGGCGCCGACGTCTGGGACGAGTTGCACATGACCCAGCCACAACAGCGCCAGCTCTACGACTGGCTCGTCCTGCACGGTGAAAACGTGCTGACCGGCGACTCCTTCTTCCACCTCGCGGCGTACGGCGAGTCGCTGCCTGGCCTCAACCTCTGCGGCGCGGGACGGGTGGTCTGCCTGATCGATCCGGTCGGCGACGTCTACGCATGCCCGTTCGCAATCCACGACAACTTCCTGGCCGGCAACGTCCGCTCCGAGGGTGGATTCGCCACCGTGTGGCGCGAGTCGGAGCTGTTCACCGAGCTGCGCAGCCCGCAGACCGGCGGCGCGTGCACCAGCTGTTCGGCGTACGACGCCTGCCGCGGTGGCTGCATGGCCGCGAAGTTCTTCACCGGCCTGCCGCTCGATGGCCCGGACCCCGAGTGCGTCAAGGGGTACGGCGAGGAAGCGCTCGCGAACGCCTCACGCGGCGACGCACCGAAGTCGTCGCTGGACCACTCGCACCGCACGTCCCCGCGTCCGCGCACGTCGGGTCCGGTGCCGATCACGCTGACCCGCCGGCCACCGGATGCCGTGGCGGCGCCCGGCGTCAGCGTGCCCGACCGGGCCTGCGCAGAGAGCCCGCTGGCGGGATTCACCCCCGATCAGCAGTAGGCGATGCGCCTGCTGCAACCGGTTTCCCTAGGCGAGACCCGCTTCAGCAACCGCGTCATATTCGGTCCGCACGTTACCAACCTCGGTGACAATCGCGCGCTGTCCGCGCGCCATGTCGCGTACTACCAACGCCGCGCCGCAGCCGGGGTCGGCGCGATCATCATCGAGACCGCGTCGGTGCACCCGGGCGACTGGCCCTACGAACGTGCGCCGCTGGCGACCGACTGCGGTCCGGGCTGGCAGGACATAGCGGCCGCGTGCACGCCGTACGACACTCGGGTGCTGGCGAGCCTCGGACACACCGGGCTGCAAGGCTCCACGGCGTACTCCCGCGGCGTGCTGTGGGGACCGTCCCGGTTCGCCGACCCGGTGACCCGCGAACAGCCCCTGCGGATAGGCACCGCACAGATCGCCAAGCTGGTGAGCGGATTCGCCGATGCTGCGGCGCTTGCCCGGCGGTCAGGATTGGCCGGCGTCGAGGTCGACATCGGTCCACGCTCACTGCTGCGGCAGTTCCAGTCCAGCCTCACCAATACCCGCGATGACGAGTACGGCGCCGACCCGATGCTGCTCACCCGTTCGGTGTTAACCGCCGTACGGCGCGAACTCGGGCCAGACCGCGTGCTCGCCGTACGCCTGTGCTGCGACGAACGGACCCCGTGGGCCGGCATCACCCCCGCGGTCGCCACCGCCCAGGCTATCGAGGTCGCGGCGTACGCCGACCTGCTCACCGTCGTACGCGGAGGCGTCTACTCCACCGGCCACTACCGGCCCGACGCGCACACTCCGGCAGGGTTCAACCGGGAGCTCACTGCCCAGATCCGTGCGGCGGTCGACATCCCCGTCGCCGCGCAAGGCAGCATCACGACGGCCGAGTTGGCCGAGGATCTGCTGTGCTCTGGCGCCGCCGACTTGATCGAAATGACCCGGGCGCAGATCGCGGACGCCGAGCTGGTCGCGAAACTTCGGACACCCGAGCTGGGTACGCCGCGGCCGTGCGTGCTGTGCAACCAAAAGTGCCAGGTGCGGGACTCGCGTAACCCGATCGCCAGCTGCGTCGGCGATCCACGAAGCGGCCACGAGAGCACCGACCTCGACGTGCATGTCGCCACGCCTACCAAGGGTCGGGTGGTCGTGGTGGGTGCCGGGGTCGCGGGTCTGGAGGCGGCACGAGTCTGCGCGCGGCGCGGGTACGCCGTGACCGTGCTTGAACGCGACGCGCACGTCGGCGGAGTTCTTGGCGGCACGTCGTTGGATGCCAGCGGCAATGGCGCGACTTTCGCTCCACTTGTCGACTGGCTGATGACCGAATGCCTACGACTGGGCGTGGACCTGCGGCTCAACACGGTCGCCGACGCGGAGTGCCTCCGCGAAAGCCGCGCTGCCGGGGACATCGTCGTACTGGCAACTGGAAGCCGGTTCGCGTCGCGTTGGTCCGGGGCGCTGGATCCGGTCGCCGTACTGGCCGGCGACGCGTTGTCCGGCGGCGACGGCCCAATCGTCGTCGGTGATCCGATCGGTGGGCCCATCGGCGTACGGCTCGGTGAGGTGCTCGCGGCGCGGGGGTACGCCGTCACCCTCGTCAGCCCCGATCCGGTCGCTGGCACCATGCTGGCCGCGACCGGCGACCTACCCGACGCCAACGCGCGCCTTCAACGGGCCGGCGTCGTACGACGCCTGTGCAGCACAATTCGTGACGTGACCGCGGGCGGCGTACTCGTCGAGGACATCTACACCGGGGCGCACGAAATGCTTGCGTGCCAGGCGTTCGTCGATGCCGGGCACCGATTGCCGAAGGATCGGCTTTACGCCGACCCGCTGGGTGGCGCGGCCGGCATCGACCGGATCGGCGACTGTGTCGCGCCACGCACCGTGCATGAAGCGATCCTGGACGGCCGGCGCTGGGCGCTCGCGCTCACCTCCCCACTCACGCCCGCCTCCCCAATCGCGCCCGCCTCCCCGGCGCCGCCGCCGGCCGCTCGTCCCTTGTCACGGCAAGCTCCCCCTTGGGACGGCACATCAGGCGTGACAAGGAGTTTCGGTCGACAAGGAACGCCCCGCTACCCAAACCTGCACTCACCGCTACGGGTTGGTCCCCTCACGTTGCGCAATCGAATCGTGTTCGCCGCGCACCTGACCAACTTCGCGGTCGACGGACGGCCCACCGCGCGGCACGTCGACTACTACGCGCGGCGAGCGCGGGGCGGGGCCGGCCTGATCATCACCGAAGAACACTCCACTCATCCCAACGACTGGCCCTACGAGAAGATGATCCGCGGTTACCGACCGGAGGTTGTGGACGGCTATCGACAGATCACCGGCGCCGTGCACGAGTACGACGCGAAGATCATGGCGCAGCTCAATCACAACGGGCCACAGGCATCGGGGATGTACTCACGACTGCCGGTGTGGGGCCCGTCGGCGATACCCGACCCGATGTTCCGCGAGGTGCCCGTCGCCGTCGGGGCGCGCGAGATCCGGCAGCTTGTCGACGGGTTCGCGAGGGTAGCGCGGCACTGCGCCGACGGCGGGTTCGACGGCGTTGAGCTGCAATGCAGCCAGTCCTCCATCCTTCGGTGCTTCCTTTCGCGGGCCACCAACACGCGCACCGACGAGTACGGCGGGACGCTGCGGGGTCGCGCCAGACTGCTGTTGCAGATCATCGACGCGGTACGCCGCGAGGTCGGCGAGGGCCTGGCACTCGGCGTACGTATCAGCGGAGAAGAGCGGGTCGATAACGGTACGACCCTCGACGAGGCGGTCGCGCTTGCCGAGATTCTGGCCGATACCAGGCAGGTCGACGTCATCAATACGACGGTCGGCGTCGCCACGTCGACCCTCGACCTGGTCATCCCGAGCATGCGGGTACCACCGGACTATGCGCGACACATTCCGGCCGCCATCCGCGCTGCCGTTGATATCCCGGTCATCGGTGTGGGCCGATTCAAGGACCCCAAGGATGCCGAAGAGGCGCTTGCCGCCGGGCAGGCCGACCTGATCGGCGTGGTGCGCGGTCAAATCGCCGATCCGGACTTCGCCGTCAAGTCGGCCGCTACCGATGGTGCCGGCCCGACCATAAGCACCTGTTTGTCCTGCAACCAGGAGTGTGTCGGCAATGTCGGCATGAACCGGGCGCTCGGTTGCGTTGTCAATCCCGCTGCCGGGCGGGAGTCGCTCACCCTGCGGCCAACCCGTGCAGCGCGAGACGTCCTGGTCGTCGGGGCCGGTCCGGCCGGGTTGCAGGCAGCGATAAGCGCATCGGCGGCCGGTCATCGGGTCCGCATCGTCGAGGCCGCATTCTCACCCGGTGGTCAGGTCAGGCTTGCCGCACAGGCGCCGCACCGCGCCGAGTTTGGCACCCTCGTGGACAACTTGCTGTCCGAGGTGCGCCGCCGCGGCATCTCACTGGATCTCGGCACCCGACTCGATGCGGACGCAATCCAACGAGCCAACCCGGACGTCGTCGTAGTCGCGACCGGTGCGCGTCCGGCAGCCCCCACCTGGGCTGCCGGCAATGCGCGGGTCGTCGATGTGCGCGACGTGCTTGACCGCTCGGCCGAGCCGCGCGGACGGGTCGTCGTCGTCGACGAGCTGGGATTTCACCAAGGAACGTCCGTTGCTGAGCTACTCGCCGAGCGCGGTTGCCAGGTCGAGGTAGTCACACCGGCGATGGTGATCGGTCAAGATCTCGGCCTGACGCTTGACCTTCCGCGGTGGCACGCCCGCGCGCACGCCCTCGGAATCACGACGCGGACCGATGTCGTCGCGAGCGCGGTCAGCGCGCGTGAGCGCGGACTCGAACTGACGCTGCATCACCATCCGACGGACACTATCGAACGCCTCCAGTGCGACTGGATAGTCTGCGCCATACAACAACGCCCAGCCGACGAGCTGTGGCAAAGTCTTGCGGAGGCCGACTTTGAGGTACGACGAATCGGTGACTGTGTCGCACCTCGGCGCGCCGACGCGGCGATCTTTGAAGGCGCGGAAGTGGGTGCGTCGCTGTGACCGCTAGCGAAGCTGTTGCGTCCGGTGAAGCGGTCGTTATGGCGACCACTTCGCCGGACGTTAAAGCCAACGAGCTGCGCTGGCTGGGCTCGGGCGACCTCGACCGTGACGCCACCCTGGTCCTGCCGCTCGGCTCTACCGAACAACACGGTCCACACCTCCCGGTGTCGGTTGACGCGCTGATCGCCGAGTATCTGGCTCGCGAGTTGGCGGCACAACGCCGCGACGACGTCGTACTCGCCCCATTGATGCCGTATGGGTCCAGCGGCGAACACGCCGGGTTCGCCGGCACCGTGTCCATCGGACAAGGCGCGTTGGAGCATGTGCTGGTCGAGTTCTGCAGGTCGGCGACCGAGACGTTCTCCGGGGTGTTCATCGTCAACGGGCACGGCGGCAACCAGCAACCGCTGGAGCGCGCCTGCGAGTTGATGAGACTCGAGTCTCGGCGGGTACGCGCGTGGTCCACGTCGTACGTCGGCGATGCGCACGCCGGACACGCTGAGACCTCGATGATGCTGCGGCTGCATCCGCAGGGTGTAGATATGTCGCGCGCAGAAGTCGGCAACACCAAGCCGTTGCGGGAATTGATCTCCGACATGCGTCGTGGCGGGACTCGAGCCGTGGCACCCAACGGTGTACTTGGCGACCCGACCACCGCTTCGGCCGAGGACGGCGCGCGACTGCTTCGCGAGCTGAACGAATCGCTGGTCGCCGACTTCGACCGCTGGCGGGCGGGCCGGCCGCAATGACGATGGTGCCTAAGGGCTTCGTCGTACGCCGCGACAACGACACCCGCACCTACGACGGCGTCCTCATCGGCGGGAGCCCGCGTCGCGCCCTGCGCCTAAACCCCGCCGCTATGCATGCCTGGTCCGAGCTCATGTCAGGCCCCGCTTCCTCTGCGGGCGCGCGGACCCTGGCCCGTCAGCTTCTCGAGACCGGAATGGTGCATCCGGTCGTGCAGCCCATTTCAGTTTCGCGCGAGGTCGTGACGATCGTCGTACCGGTTCGCGATCGCCCGCAAGATCTAGCGGCATGCCTAGCGGCACTTCGCTTATACAGCAGCAATGTGGCAATTGTAGTCGTCGACGATGCGTCTAGCGATGCCACGGGAACCGCGCAGATCGCGGGCCGTTACGACGCCGACGTAGTCAGGCTCGAGCGCAATCGTGGCCCGGCAGGCGCGCGCAACGCCGGCCTGCAAGCGATTTCCACACCAATCGCGGCGTTCGTCGACAGCGACTGCCTGGTCGGCGCGCGCTGGCTCGACACACTTGTGCCACATTTTGACGACCCATTGGTGGCTGCCGTGGCGCCGCGCATAGTCGGGTCGGCCGCTGGCACCAACGACGGCACGGTCGGATCGTTCACTCGCGAGGCCACTCCGCTCGACCTCGGCTCCGAGCCGGCCAACGTGACCGCCCAAGGGCGTGTCTCATACGTGCCGAGCGCCGTACTTCTCCTACGTGCGGTCGATTTCAGGTTTGATGAGTCGATGAGGTACGGCGAGGATGTCGATCTGGTCTGGCGACTACGGGCAGCCGGATGGTCAGTACGCTACGAGCCTGCGGTGCAAGTGTCACACCGTGAACCAACCACGACCACCGCCTGGCTACGTCGCCGTTTCGACTACGGGACCTCTGCCGCGGCGCTCGACGTACGGCATCCTGGGATGTTGTCCCCCGCGATCTTCCGGCCGCTCCCGCTCGCCGCGGCGACACTCGCACTGATCGCACGTCCGATTCCGGCTGGCGTCGCGGCGGTGTTGAGCTTTGCGCTCTACCGACGGCAGCTCGTCGCGCGGGATCTACCGACCAATGATGCGTTGCGCGACAGCGGCCGCGGCGTCGTACAAAGCGTGTCCGGCGTGACGCGTTGGCTGCAGCAGTTCGCGCCGGCCGCCATCCCGATACTGATGGGATTCGGGTGGCGGCAACGCGGTGGCCGATATGCCGCAGTCGCCGCATGGATGCTTCCGGCGTACCTCGACCTGCGGCGGCGAGGCACGGGGGTCGTGAACGCGCCGACGTACCTCGCGATGCAGGCCCTCGACCGAGCGGCGTACGGCGCCGGCGTGATCGCGGGCGCACGCAGACACCGCCGGCCGTCCGTCATACTGCCACGGATAGTCCTCCCCAGCCGGGTGCGCGGATGGATCGCGAAGGTACGCCGATGACCCCGCCGTACGACGTCATCGTGGTCGGCTCGGGTACGGCGGGATGTGTTGTCGCTAACGAGCTCAGTGCAGATCGTCGACGCCGAGTGCTGCTGCTCGAAGCAGGGCCGGATACCGCAGATCGCAGCCCTGACTGGTTTTCCGGGCTTGGCGACTCAACTAACTTCATCCCGCACCGGACGGTACGGCGCACCCCGCAGGCGCCGATCACGTCGTACCTCTCCGGCAACGGCGTCGGCGGATCTGCCCGCGTCAACGGCATGCTCGCGCTGGCCGGGCTGCCCGCGGACTACGAGCGGTGGAACGCCGAGTTCGGCTGCACGGACTGGGCCGCCGACGTCATCGGCGCGGACGTGGATGAGTTACGGATGGCATTTCCCGTCGTACCTCCAGAGATGACCGGCCCGCTCGATCGCGCATTGATGTCGGCGGCCGGACGATTCGGATTCGCCCAGCCGGTCGATCTCGCGAAGTATGCCGAGGGCGCCGGGCGGCTTCCGCTCGCGGCCCGGCATGGCGTCCGTCGATCGAGCATCGAACGATTTCTACAACCTGCACTCGACCGCGACAATCTCCGGCTTCGGACCCGCGCGTCGGTCGTGCGCATCGACACCGGCCGCCGCGCGGGAGTAGAGGTCCTGCTCGCAGACGGTGAAACCCTCACGGCGCGCCGGGTCGTGCTGTGCGCCGGAACCTTTGAGACCCCGGCGATCCTGCTCCGGTCCGGAGTCCGCCGAGCGGGACTCGGCATGAACCTCCGCGACCACGCGGCGATCTCTGTACCGCTCAAGCTCACCGCGCCCGGCGACTCGGCGTACTGGATGGCGTCGGCGTGGCGCGCATCGTCGGCAGGCGGGTACGCCGATATCGGGCTGATTCCGTTCCACCGTCCGGCCCGCGGCCCGGGAGCGGCCACGACCTTCCTCATGGTCGCGCTGATGACCTGCGAGTCGATCGGTCGGCTGACGTTTGGCTCGGCAGCCGAGCCGTCCGCGATCCACGCCGATGCCAACCTGCTGAGCGACCCCGCAGACGCCGCTGGCTTCAACGATGCGGTCGACCTAGCGCTTCAGGTCCTTGATGATCCGGGTTTTGCCTCGGCCGCTCGGCCAACCGACGCCGAGCAGATCGCCGCGTTGCGCGATCCAAGTGCGCGCCAGGCATGGGTCGCTCGACATCTCGACGGGTTCTTCCATGCCTGTGGCACGGCTCGGATGGGAACACCTGGCGACCCGCTGGCGGTCACTGACCAGCGTGGCCAGGTGATCGGCGTGGACGGCGTCTATGTCATGGACGCCTCGAGCATGCCGACGATCCCCCGCGCGCCCACGCATTTCTCGACGGCCCTGATCGCGCACCGTCTCGCCCGTCAACTGTCAGGCTGATCGACCGGTATTTGAACCTGGCTCATTGACGCGTTGACCGTTACGCTCCGATTACTAACGCCGACGCGGGGTGGCGAGTGGGGGATACTGGCACAGCGGATTTCGTCGGTCGCCAGGGCGAGTTGCGGGTCCTAGACGACGCGCTGAACCGTGCACGGCGCGGCCAGCCGGCCATCGTCCTAGTGGAGGGCAGCGCCGGGGTCGGCAAGACGGCTCTGGTGCGACGATTCCTCAGCGGCTCAACCAACGTGCGCTCGCTCTGGGCCAGTGGCGACGAGGGCGAAATCGGGCTCGAGTTCGGGGTGATCGAGCAGTTATGGGCGGCGCTGCCACCCTCCGTCACCGAAACACGGACCGCTGCCTCGGGAGTTGACAGCCTTGCCGTCGGTGCCGACCTTCTCGCCACGATTGGCATGCTCGAACAGCAGGCACCGGTGGTTCTCGTGGTCGACGATCTGCACTGGGCGGATGCGGCCTCGGCGCGGGCATTGCTGTTTGCCGTACGGCGCCTGCGGCGCGACGAGATTTTGGTAGTACTGGCTGCACGTCCAGACGCACTTGGCCGCTTTGGCGATGGCTGGCGGCGGACCCTGGCAGATGGCGAGCTTACCCGGTTGATCCAGGTCGGCGGGCTCGACAGCGTCGAGGTGGGTGAGCTCGCCGCCGCCCACGGACAGGCGCTGGTTCCACACGACGGCGAACGGCTGCGCGCCCATACTGCCGGAAATCCCCTGTATATCTCGGAGCTGCTAGCGGAGTTGCCGGCCGGCGCGTTGCAAAGTGGTGCCCTCGAACTGCCGGCGCCGCGCTCGTACGCGTCCAGCGTGCTCACCCGGGTGGGTCGGCTATCTCCGTCAGCACAGTCACTGGTCGCCGCCGCCGCGGTGCTCGGCGGTCGGCCACCGCTGCGCGTAGCCGCGCTAATCTGCGCTGCCGATAATCCGCTCGCTGCGGCGGAGGAAGCGGCCGGGGCCGGTTTGCTGCTCATCACTGATGGGCCGAGCGGCACCGAGATTGGCTTTGTGCACCCGCTGATGCGGGTGGCGACCTACGACAACCTATCCGGGCCGCAGCGCCGAGCGCTGCATCGCGCGGCGGCCGGGCTATTCGAGAGCCCATCCTCGTTTCGGCATCGAGTCGCCGCGACGGGCGGTGTGGATGCGCGACTGGCCGCACAACTGCGCGCTGCGGCGGCGCACGAACTCGCGGACGGCGCACTGTCGAGCGCCGCCAAATATCTCGCCCTCGCCTGTCGGGTCGAACCGGATCCCACGGCAGCGGACCTGTGTCTGTATCGAGCAGTCGAAATACTGCTAGTCGCAGGCGAGGTGCACGCTGCGGACGCGTACGCCGAACAGGTGCGTGCCCGCCCGGCTAGTGCGTACCGCCGCTACGTCACCGCTCTGCTGAACACCCCAAACGGCGGACTTGACTGGGCTGTGACCGAACTGCGCGCGGTGATCGAACAAACATCGCCGGACGCGGATCCGGACCTCTACGCCCGCGCCGCATCGGCGCTCGCGTATCTCTACGCGACGCTCGGCGACGACGAGCAGACCATCGCATGGGCACGGCGTGCGCGGACGGTGCCCGACCGCGCGATGATCGCGGACAGTCTGACCCGTCAGGCACTTGCGTGGAGCTACGCGCGGCTCGGCCGATTCAGTCAGTCGCTGGCCATGCTGGTGAATCTAGCGCCCGAGAACGCGCGGCCGATGGCGTTCGAGACTGAGTTGCGCGCCGTACGCGGCGTGGTCCGAAACTGGTCAGGTGACCTGCCGGGCGCGCTCGCGGACCTTCACGCGGTCGAGGGGTGGGTCCGCAACGGTCATCCAGTCACCGACATTTCGCTGGTCTACGCATCACTCGCCGAGGCAGAGTTTCGATCCGGGGCCTGGGACGCGGCCGCAACCCACATCGAGCTCGCTCTGTCCTTGGCCGAGGATCTCGACTACGGGTGGTACCTGTCGTACACGCATTCGGTCGCTGCGCACTTGT
This sequence comes from Antricoccus suffuscus, assembly GCF_003003235.1. Classification (NCBI taxonomy): domain Bacteria; kingdom Bacillati; phylum Actinomycetota; class Actinomycetes; order Geodermatophilales; family Antricoccaceae; genus Antricoccus; species Antricoccus suffuscus. The sequence goes on along the minus strand of NZ_PVUE01000007.1, from coordinate 138,036 downwards.
ACGCGGCACGCGGCGCCGACGGATACGCCACCGTCCACGCCGACGCCGCGCGACGAACCGCCGGTGCAGGGCCGGTCGCGGAAGGCCTGGCCTACGCCGCGCTAGCAGAGGCGCACCGAGCGTGGGCGCTGCGGGACTGGCCGGCCGTGAGCGTGGCGCTGCGGCCGTTGCACGAGGCGATCGGCAAATCTGCCGCTGACTATCCCAATCTCGTGCTCTGGCGATATCGACTCGCCGAAGCGTGGATCGGCCAGGACAAGGTCGGCGAGGCGCTGGGGCTACTCGACCAGGCACCGCGCGCACCGTGGGGCGGGGCTCATAGGGCCGACCGCGTGCGGCTGTACGCCCTCGCCTTGCAGCGCCGGGGCGACAGGACGGCGGCACGTGATGCGTTCGCCGCGGAAATGGCGCATATGCAAGACACTCCCGCGACCTTCGCTGAAGCGCTGCTTGCGCTGGACTTCGGCCGACTCCTCATCGAGACTGGCCAGTTCGCAGCAGCCGCCACCCCTCTCCGGGCCGCCCGCGAGAAGCTGCATCTGCTGGGCGCGACCCGACTCCAAGACGCCTGCGACGTCGCTCTCCGGACCTGCGGAGCAGACTCGGACGGGGTACCGCATGCGGCGCCGCGGCTGGATGCGCTGACTCCACGCGAGCAGGTCGTGGCCCGCCTGGTCGCCAACGGCGCGACAAACCGGGAGGTGGCCGCCGACTTGTACCTCAGCGTCAAAGGCGTCGAGTACCACCTCGGCAACATCTTCCCTAAGCTCGGCATCACTTCTCGCCGGCAGCTGCGATCCGTCGTCGACAATCGATCGCAACCGAATCCGTGACGCGTCATGCGAGGACTAGGGATTTCCCCTAGGGACAACTCTCTCGGCCAGCGACCATGCTGAGCCGCGGGAGCACGCTCACGGACGGGGGTCCACGATGCACGATTTTCTGGAGCGAGTGGGGCGTTTCTCGGCCCGCCGCCACTGGGTCGTGTTCGTCGCCTGGCTCATCATTCTGGGCGCGCTAGTCGGGTTGCGGAGCGCTTATGGCGGAGAGTTTTACAACAACTACACCGTGCCAGGCAGCGAGTCGTCACAAGGTCTCGACCTACTTCAGAAAGACTTCCCCACGCAGGGCGGATACGCCGGGCAAATCGTGTTCCATGCAAAGACAGGTTCTCTGGCGGACCAGGCCGCCTCGATCGACACGGCGATGGCTAACGTGGCCAAGTTGCCAGACGTGATCGCCGCGACCAACCCACTCACCAGTAGCCCGCCCCGGGTGTCTCAAGACGGCACGATCGCCAGCGGCGCGGTGTCCTGGAACGTCGCGCCCGCGTCGCTCGAAAAGGACTACCTCAAAAAGCTCGACACAGCAATCGCCCCCGCGCGTGCTGCCGGGCTCCAGGTGGAATACGGCGCCGGCGCCGGACAGATCGGGCAACAGACGGACGACACAAAGTCCGAGATCATCGGATTGGTCTGCGCTCTGTTGTTGCTGTTCTTCATGTTCTGGTCCATCGCCGCGGCGCTCATCCCGCTGATCTCCGCAGTCTTCAGCGTCCTGGCCGGGTTGTCGCTGGTCGGCCTTCTCGCGGCGGCCACCAACTTTCCCACCACCGCACCTACAGTCGCGACGCTGCTCGGCTTGGGGGTCGCGATCGACTACGGCCTATTCCTGGTCGCGCGGCACCGGGAGAATGTCGACCACGGCATGGACGTGAACGACTCGGCCGGCAACGCAACCAGTACCTCCGGTGGGGCCGTCGTCGTTGCCGGCGGAACCGTTGTCGTCGCGATCCTGGGGTTGTACGTCTCCGGCGTGCCGTTCATCGGCGCGATGGGACTCGCCGCAGCCATCGTCGTCGCCGTCACCATCCTCGCCGCGTTGACCCTCACCCCCGCCTTCATGGGCGTGACCAAAGGAAACGTCCGCGCCCTCGGCAAGCGCCGACGCGCCCGGTCGGCCGACGAGGCCGCGCACGAGCACAGCGCCTTCGCGCGATGGGGCAAGATGGTCAGTGGACGGCCGTGGCCCTGGGCGATCGCTGCCGCGATTGTGCTCTGCATCCTCGCGATCCCCTTATTCGCGATGCGACTGGGGCAACTCGACGCAGGCACAAACCCGACTACACAGAGCTCCCGGCGGGCCTACGACCTAGTCTCCGAGGGGTTCGGGCCAGGCGCTAACGGACCGCTCACCGTGGTCGTCTCACTACCCTCGCAGTCCCAGCAGGACAATCAGACGCTGCTTACGAATGTCCAGTCCTCGCTCGCCAAAACATCCGGTGTCGCATCAGTCACCCCGCCGTCGGTCAACGACGCCGGTACGACGGCGGTGCTGAACGTCGTCCCAACCACCTCCCCGCAGGATGCCGCGACTTCGGCGCTGGTCGATAATCTGCGCGACTCGGTATTACCCTCATTTCATGCCAGGACCTACGTGGTTGGTACCACCGCCGGCTACGTGGACTTCACCGAGCAAACCTCGAAACGCATGGTGTGGCTGATCCTCGCCGTCGTACTACTTGCCTTCGTCCTACTCACAGTCGCGTTCCGCTCTGTGGTGATCGCGACCAAGGCCGGACTACTAAACCTGATCTCAGTTGGCGCCGCGTACGGCGTTGTAGTCGCCATTTTCCAGTGGCAGTGGGGATCCGAGCTGATCGGTATCCACGAGAGTCTGCCGATACCCGCATTCGTGCCGATGCTGATGTTCGCAATCGTGTTCGGCTTGTCCATGGACTACGAAGTCTTTCTCATGTCGCGGGTGCATGAGGCGTGGATGCAAAGCAAAGATGCACACCGAAGCGTGGCTATCGGAATCGGCAGCACGGCGCGTGTCATCACCACCGCCGCCGCCATCATGGTTGTGGTATTCCTCAGCTTCGTGCTCAGCACCGACCCGACGGTGAAGATGCTCGCGGTCGGTATGGCCGCGGCGGTCCTAATCGATGCCAGCATCATCCGGATGATCCTCGTTCCGGCGGTCATGGCGCTGCTCGGTAAGTGGGCCTGGTGGATGCCGCGTTGGCTGGACCGGATAACGCCACACATCGATATCGAAGGAAGCGGTACCGAGACCCTTCCGCAAAACCCGGCACCCTCGCCAGAGAAGGAGCCACCCGCGCCGGTGACAAGCGTCGGCTGATGTCCCATTTTCCACCAATAGCCGATCACGGGTTGATCGGTGATCTCCAGACGGCGGCTCTCGTCTCGACCAACGGCGAGATCGACTGGTACTGCTGTCCGCGCTTTGACTCGCCGAGCGTTTTCGCTTCCCTCCTTGATCGCGATCGCGGTGGCTACTTCCGCATAGCCCCCGCGAACGACAACTACGTCGCCAAGCAGCTGTACCTGCCCGATACCGCAATTCTGCTCACCCGGTTCATGTCTGCGGACGGCGTCGGCGAGGTCATCGACTTCATGCCAATCTCGAACCCGAATCGCGTCAGCGCCAACCACCAACTGGTGCGGGTCGTTCGAGTCGTCCGCGGGCACATGCGCTTCGTCTTCGACTGCCAGCCCCGCTTCGACTTCGACCGACTTAGTCACGACGTCGAACTCGGTGCGACGGGCGCCGTTTTCCGCTCCGGCGAGCTATCGCTGACCCTGCACACCGGCCTCCCGCTGAACCGCCACGGGGGCGGGGTGCGGTGCGAGTGCGACATGGACGTCGGCGAGCCACGCGGCATGATCCTCGAGTCAGCCTCGGGCGGACGTCCACGCCCACTCGACCCACGCTATGTCGCCGAGTCGCTGGAGACCACCGGAGCGTTCTGGCGTTCCTGGGTAAACAAGTCCAGCTATCGGGGCCGATGGCGAGAACAGGTCAGCAGATCCGCGATAACGCTCAAGCTAATGACCTACGCGCCGACAGGTGGCCTGGTCGCCGCGCCAACCGCGGGACTTCCCGAGCAGCTTGGTGGCGAGCGCAATTGGGACTACCGCTACACCTGGATCCGAGACGCCTCGCTTTCCGTGCGGGCGCTGCTCGGGCTTGGATATATGGAGGAAGCACAGACATTCGCCAGCTGGGTCGCAGACCGCGTCCGCAGCGGACAGGACGGGCCGGTGCCGCTGAAGATCATGTACCGCGTGGACGGCTCGTCCGATCTCGTCGAAGAGGAGCTCGACCACCTGGCGGGCTATCGAGACTCTCGGCCCGTCCGTCTCGGCAACGGCGCCGCGCACCAGTTGCAACTGGACATCTACGGCGAAGTACTGGACTGCCTCGCCCTCGCCGATCGTGCTGGCGGCGCTCTCACCAACGCCGACTGGAGCGGAATCACGGGCATCGCCGATTGGTTAGCCGATCACTGGGATCAGCCCGACGAGGGCATTTGGGAGACTCGCGGTGGCGCACAAGACCATACCTACAGTCGTCTCATGTGCTGGGTCGCGTTCGACCGTGCCATTCGAATAGCAGTCAGGCACGGCTGGCCAGGCGACGTGACCCGATGGACCCGGGAACGGGACGCGGTCTATCACCAGATCATGGACCGGGGTTGGAGTCCCGACCGCTGCGCGTTCGTGCAGCATTACAACACAACAGTTCTGGATGCATCGCTTCTGCTCATGCCGTCGTCAGGATTCATCTCCCCACACGACCCCTCCTGGCTGAGCACCTTGGACGCGATCGGTGCCGAGCTGGTTTCCGATAGCCTCGTCTACCGCTACGACCCGTCCGCGTCACCAGATGGCCTTCGCGGCAGCGAAGGGACATTCTCCATCTGCACGTTCTGGTACGTCGATGCGCTGACTCGCTCCGGCAGGCTGGAGCAGGCACGACTGATCTTCGAGAAGATGTTCACATACGCCAATCACCTTGGCCTGTACGGCGAAGAAGTCGGTCTTACCGGCGAGCAACTCGGCAATTTCCCACAGGCCTTCAGCCATCTGGCGCTTATCAACGCTGCACTCGGGCTCGATGCCCGGCTCGGCGACCAACCATGGACGACGCTCTCCGTTGACGAGCGGGCCCGGCTCCTCGATCTGGGCTAAACACTCATGCCGCCGCGCCATCCATCACGAGCTCGGCACCGAGGCGTTGCTGTGTTCGAGATCGGCCAGGAACGTGTCGACCGTCCCGCGTACCTGGGAGTCTTCGGTCAGACGCTGCTCCATGATCTTCCCGGCAAGCTCCACAGCGAGAGCACCGATCTTGTCCCGTAGCTCGCGCTCGACGATGTCACGCTGCCGAGCGAGGAACTCCTCGCCGCGTGCGATGATCCGGTCGGACTGCGCCTCCGCTTCAGCGCGTACATCGGCGGCGATACGCAGGGCCTCAGCGCGCGCGTCGACCTTGATCCGTTCGGCCTGTGCGCGCGCATCGGTGAGCGCACTTTTGAACTGGTCTTCGGCAGACTGCAGCAGCTCCTTCGCTTTGTCGCTGTCCTCCATCTGCTGGCGGATGATTTCCTGGCGTTCACGCATCGCCTTCTGGACCGGCGGGACGATGTATCGATGCAGCACCAGGAGTATGAGCAGGAAGGCGAGAAGCTCGACGACGAACGTCCAGTTGGGAAGCAGAAAGTTGCTCGAGGCCAGTACATGCTGATGCATAGCAGTACAGACCCCTACTTCGCCAAGACGAAGACGAACAGCACCGCGAAGGCGAGATTGATGAAATACATCGCCTCGACCAAACCGACGGTAAGGAAGAAGAGGGTCTGCAGCCGGCTCTGCGCTTCGGGCTGCCGAGCCACGCCCGATACCAGCGCGCTACCAGCAAGGCCGTCACCGATCGCGGCGCCGATCGCGCCGCCACCAAGCGCGAGCCCCCCGCCGATGAGACCACCTGCCAGCTCAATCGACTTAGTGGTGATTTCTATTGCCATGTCTCCCCTTTTCCGGAAGGTCCGAACTACGAATGCGTGAGCGTGAACGGATGTGTGATGTCATCAATGCGCACTCTCCTGGTCCGGCCGCACCGAACTGAAGTAGATAATCGTCAGCAATGCAAAGATGAACGCCTGGATGAGGCCGATGAACATGTCGAACAGCTTCCAGATGAGCTCCGGCGCCCAGAGAATATACGCCGGGAAAAGGGCAATCAGGGAGACCATGATTACGCCGGAAAAGATGTTGCCGAACAATCGAAGTGACAACGTGAGCGGCTTGGCGAGCTCTTCGACCAGGTTAATCGGGAACATCGCCACGGACGGCTTGAACAAATGGCCGTAGTAGCCTTTGAACCCTTGCCTTCGTACGCCGGTGATATGCATCCAGACAATCACAAGCAGCGCTAAAGCGTAGGTGAGGTTGACGTCGGACGCCGGCGGTGGCATGTACTCGGGATGATGTCCCGTCGGGATGATCGCCAGCCAGTTGGCGATGAGGATGAACAGGAACAACGCCGCGGCGAGCGGCACCACAAAGGGCGCCGTACGGATGCCCAGAGTGCTCTCGACCTGGTTCTCGATCTGACTCGTGACCGTCTCGAAGAACAGTTGGACCCCGGACGGCTTCCGGACGCTTAACCTGAGCCGCAGAAGCACACCGAACAAGACGATAACGAGTCCGGCAACCAAAGTGCCCAGGATGGTGTCGACGTTGAGCGCCACGCCGAAGACATGCCAGACGATGTGCTGACCAACCTCGACGTTGATCGCCTCTACGTGCGCAATACCGGCGCCATTCATGGCGGGGGGCGCAGACTGCGAAAGACCGGCACGGCGGCACCGATGAGCATGACGAGTTGGAAGACCGCAAGGCCGACAAAGATACTCAGGCCATCTGGCCGGATGAGTAGACCGATCGCAAACGCGACGAGCGTGATGCCACCGAGACGGACCATCACCCCACCACGAAACCGCTTCTTGCTAACCCCCTCGGCCGCGTAGGCGGCCACGGAGCGCTGAAGTAGCCAGTTGTTGGCAGCACCCAGCGCCAATCCAAGAACTCCGAATACCCCCATAACCGGATGCCCAGCGAATGACAACAGCACCACGCCAACAACGCCGAGCACGGCACTCACGATCGCCGATCGGCGCAGGTTATCTGGTGCAGATACTGGCGGGTAGACGTCCGACTCCATGCGCCCTCCCCGCTACATCCAGCGGCATGTGCCGCTTCGATATCTTATGGAATTGAATTTACGTATTCTTTAAGTCGGGCTCAAGAATGGCAGCCCGGCGAATACGACGTACTTCTATTACTACTCGCCATAGAATCGAATTGCTACACAAGGTCAATACAATCGCTCAAGACCGATCACGGGCAACTCCTATGGGCCAAATACGCTCTTCACCCAGGTAGTCGGCCCTGCGGCGGCTAAATCCTTAGAGTTCTGTCTCTTCGTGCCGCAAAAACCGACGGGCTACTCCCACGTTAATCCTCGTGACGGCCGGACACAACATTGTATTCGGTCCGCTCTTAACACCCATATCGCATGTATATATTCGATGTAATAGAAAGGCGATGAGTGCCGCGATGTCTGCCAGCAAGACTGTGAAATGCTTGCGGTATGAACTCCGTAGAATCTGTCCCAGTCACGATCATCACGGGCGGGAGCCGCGGCATCGGTGCCGCGATCGCTCGTAAGCTAGCGAAAGCCGGACACAACATCGTGATCACATACCAAAGCAATACCGTCGCGGCCGCCGAGGTCAGTAATGACGTGCGAAAGGCAGGGCAGGAATGCCTCGCCCTCCAGGCCGACATGGCGGTCGAGGCAGACATCGTCGCCGCCTTCGAAGCCGCTAAGAAGCAGTTCGGCAGGGTAACCGGGCTGGTCAACAATGCGGGGATCACCGGCTGGCTCGGCAAGATCACCGACCAGAAGTCCGAGGACATCCAAGCGGTATTCGATGTGAACTGCGTCGGTCTGTTTCTCTGCTGCAAGTACGCCGCCCGCGAGATGTCGATCTCGCTTGGCGGCAACGGTGGCAACATCGTCAATATCTCCTCCGGTGCCGCGACGATCGGCGGTCCGAACGAGTATGTGCACTACGCTGCCTCCAAGGCGGCCGTTGATGCCGCCACAGTGGGCCTGTCCAAAGAGCTCGGCCAGGAAGGCATCCGGGTCAACGCGGTCGCCCCTGGCGCGGTCTATACAGATATTCACGCCGCCGGCGGGCAGCCGGACAAGGCGGAGCGGGTCGGGTCCGGTACACCCCTCGGCCGCGCCGGGCAGCCCGAAGAAATCGCCAATGCCGTGGCCTGGCTGATGTCCGACGAAGCGTCGTACACGACCGGAGCCGTGCTACGAGTCGCCGGCGGCCGCTGACTCAGCCTGCGGCGCTGGGAAAGGTCGGCGAGCGCTTCTCCTGTAGGGCATTGACGCCTTCCTTTGCATCCTCCCCTAGGAACGCAAGCATCTCCAGTGCCACCGAGGCATCGAACGCCGGGCCGGCCGTGCGTAACCAGTTGTTGAGCGTGCGCTTCGTCCAACGCGTCGCGTGCTGCGGGCCCTTGGCGAGTTTTTGCGCGACTTCCATCGCGGTATCCATGAGCACTGCACCCGGAACGCAGCGACTGACCAACCCGATCCGCTCAGCTTCCGGGCCGTCGATGAAATCGGCCGTCAGCAGGTAGTACTTCGCCTTCGCCATCCCGCACAGCAGCGGCCAGATAATGACCGCGTGGTCGCCTGCACCGACACCGAGCCGAAGATGTCCATCGGTAAGGCGGGCTTCCTCGGCAATAATGCTGATGTCAGCCATGAGAGCGACGGTGAGCCCGGCGCCCACAGCGACCCCGTTGATCGCCGAGATGATCGGCTTGTTGCAGTTGATCATGTTGTAGACGATCGCGGACGCCTCGTCGAGTTGTATCGCGAGTTTCTCGGGGTCCACGGTCATCCGCTCAAGCATTTCCATGTCGCCGCCGGCCGAGAACGCCTTGCCGGCGCCGGTGACCACCGCGACTCGCACGTCCGGGTCGTCGTCGATGTCACGCCAGATCAGCCCGAGATCTCGATGCAACGCCTCGTTTGTTGCGTTGTAGCGCTCGGGCCGGTTCAGCGTGATCAGAAGGACGCCGTCGTCATGCAGCTCGAACAACATGTGCTCATACTTACCTGCGTAATCCATAAGTTAATCCTCCGTCTAGCGACAGTACGACGATGGACCCCGGTATCGCCCGCCGCGAGGGCGAAGTTGCCCTACGTCGCAACGTACGCGGACGGGCCGCGACCGGTCAACTGACTTGCGCACCGCCTAGGATGGGCGATTCCTACACAACGAAGAATGGATCGCACCTCATGGGTACGCCAATCAGGATCGGCATCGTCGGCTACGGAAATCTCGGGCGTGGAGTGGAGGCCGCCGTCTCCCACAACGCCGATATGGCGCTCATGGGCGTATTTACTCGGCGTAACCCCGCCGAACTCAACCCCGCGCGAGCCGACACGACCGTGTTCGCATACGACGCACTAACTGAGCATCACGATTCAATCGACGTACTTGTGTTGTGCGGCGGCTCGAAAGAAGACCTTCCCCAGCAGGGTCCGGAACTCGCGGCCCGGTTCAATATCGTCGACAGCTTCGATACCCACGCGCGCATCCCGGAGTACTTCGCGGCCGTGGATGGCGCCGCGCACGAGGCCAGCACGACCGCGCTGATCTCCACCGGATGGGATCCCGGGTTGTTCTCGATTAACCGCGTGATGGGCGAATCCCTCCTGCCCGAAGGAGACACCTATACATTCTGGGGCCGCGGCCTGAGCCAAGGTCACTCCGACGCGATCCGGCGAGTGCCCGGTGTCGCCGGCGGAGTGCAATACACAATCCCTTCCGACGAGGCGATCGACAGCGTGCGCAGCGGGCTGCGCCCGCCCCTCACCACCCAGCAGAAGCACACTCGTGAGTGCTACGTCGTACTGCAAGATGGTGCCGACGCCGATGCGGTGCGCGCCGCGATCGTAACGATGCCGCACTATTTCGCCGACTACAACACGACCGTTAGCTTCATTTCCGACGACGAGCTACGCCGCGATCACGCCGATATGCCGCACGGCGGAACCGTCATTCGGAGCGGATCGACCTCGCACGGCAAACGCCAGACGATCGAGTTCGGCTTACAGCTCGGCAGCAACCCTGAGTTCACCGCCAGCGTCCTGGTGGCCTACGCGCGAGCGGTGCATCGGATGGGCGCGCAGGGTCAGTATGGCGCCAAGACCGTCTTCGACGTACCGCCGGGCTTATTGTCACCGCGGTCGGCCGCGCAACTGCGCGCGGAGCTTCTCTAGTATCCCAATCCGAAAAGACCCGATAGGCTGCAAGAACACTTAATCACACGGGGGGCTCCGGATGTCCGAAACACTCATCGCGAAGGCGACCAGCCGCGTGTCATGGATGATGATCATCCGCGGCGTCCTCGCCATCATCTTCGGCGTCATGGTCGCGGTTTGGCCCAAGTCGACGGTTCTCGTGATCGTGTGGCTGTTCGGCATCTTCGCGTTGATCGACGGCATCATCGGTGTGGCGCACTGGTTCACCGACAGGGTCGAGCGTTCGACCTGGGGAATCGTCAGCGCGGTGATATCCATCCTCGCGGGCCTCGTCGCGATCATCTGGCCCGGCCCGACTGCCCTTGCGATGGTGTTTTTGATCGGCTTCTGGGCGATCTTGCTCGGAGCCTCCCAGATCGCTCTCGCCATGCGGGCCAAGAAGACCATGAAGCACTGGTATCTCTGGCTCATTTGCGGAATCATCACCGTAGTCTTCGGGCTCATCATGGTGTTCGTGCCGGGGGCCGGACTCCTCAGCCTTCTGTGGCTGCTGGCCACCTTCACGATTATCGAAGGGATCCTGCTGATAGTGCTCGGGATTTTCCTTCGTCGCGTCGCGAACGACCGCGCGCGGTTCTAGTCAACAACGGTTTCTCCTTGTGCCTCCGTGCAGGTGGCACAAGGAGAACCCCGGGTGATGATGCAGACGCACGGCACGTGACTAGCCAAGCTCGGCGGGCACCTTGTCCAAGAACCCGTGCACTGCCTGTAGCTTGCCGCCGTCCGAAATGACCGCGACGTCAAAACCGACGACCATGTCGGGCACTTGCGCGGTACCCAGTTGCCAGTTAAACCGGGCGAGGTTGTGATGCGCGTCGACCTCACCGGCCAGTGCGAAGGACATTCCAGGGAACTGTCCCTGCACAGCGCCGATTGTCGCGTCGATCGTCTCGCGGCCATTCGCCTCGGCCATCGGGTCGACGTACGACGCTTCTGGCTCCCACACCTGCTCGGCCAGACGCGCCCGGGCAGTCGGGTCGGTCTCGTTCCACATCGCGATGTAGTCGTCGACGAGATCCTGGATATTGCTCATGTTGCTGCTCCTTTAGCGGCGATCCCGCCGACCGTACGGCGGGGCGTAGCAACGAGACTCCCCTGCCGTTAGCGGCCTGTCGATTACCTCTGACGTAATCGACACGGCTCAATTCCTAACGGAAAGTCTTGTGACACACGCAAGGCCAGAAGGAGACCGCCGTGACTACCGCTACTCCCATCTCGGGACTGAGTCAGACCGCTAACGACCCCGTAGAACAGCTCCCTTCCGGGCGCGCGCGATGGGGCACTCTGCTTGTCGTGCTCGCGGGAACGTTCATGAGCATCCTTGACTTCTTCATCATCAACGTGGCGATCCCTTCTGTGCAGCGGGATCTGCACACCAACGCGGCTACAATCCAATGGATTGTAGCCGGATTTGCGCTGGCGATTGCCTCGCTGGTCATCACCGGCGGCCGGCTTGGTGACCTGGTCGGTCGTCGGCGTGCGTACGGGATCGGGCTGGCAGTCTTCACTCTTGCCTCTGCGGCCTGCGGACTGGCGCCCACGGCCGGCCTCCTGGTCGCTGGACGCGTCGTACAGGGCGCGGGAGCAGCGCTGATGATGCCGCAGGTGCTCGTCATCATCCAAGCCTCGTTCACGGGAAATGCCCGGGTCCGCGGGTTCACCGCGTACGGGCTCACGATGGGCATCGCCGCCGTCTTCGGCCAACTGATCGGCGGCCTGCTTATTCAGGCCGATCTGGTCGGACTCGGTTGGCGGGCATGCTTCCTGATCAACGTGCCGATCGGCGCGATGGCCCTTGTCCAGCTCCGCCGGCACGTACCTGACGCACCGCGCACCGGTCAGTCCCGGCTCGACATTGTCGGCGTCGTACTGTCCAGTGCGGCGCTGTTTGCGATCGTCCTCCCGCTGGTCCAGGGCCAATCGCAGGCCTGGCCGACGTGGACGTGGTTAAGCTTCGCGGCGGCGGTAGCGTTGATCGCCGAGTTCGTCTGGTACGAAAGACGTCTTGCGCGCCGCGGCGGTCACCCACTACTCGATCCGGCGATGTTTCGGGTCCGTTCCCTCAGCGTGGGACTGAGCGCACAGCTCGCGTTCAACTGCGGCCTCGCCTCGTTCTTCTTCGTTTTTGCGCTGTTCGTGCAGGACGGGCATGGTTTCACCGCGCTCGAGTCCGGCATGCTGTTCAGCGCGATCGGTATCGGTTATCTCCTCACCTCGTCGCTGGCCGGCCGTATCGCCGGGGTTCTCGGGCGGCAGACCGTGGCACTCGGAGGCGCGCTCCTCGTCGTTGGGCATCTGACGCTGCTGATGACGTACGGCGATGTGCGGTCGCTGTGGGCACTTTCGCCAGCGCTAGCGGCAGTTGGCGCGGGGATGGGGCTCGTCATCTCGCCATTAGCCACCGTCGTACTCGCGCGCGTGTCCCCGGCGCACGCCGGCGCCGCGTCGGGGATGCTCACCACCGTCATGCAGGTCGGTGGCGCGGTAGGTGTCGCGATCGTCGGCATTCTCTTCTACGGCGTGCCGGCCGGCGCCGGACATTCAGCGCGGATCGGTGACGGTTTCGGTGCGGCGCTGTACTTTCTAGTTGCGGTCAACGCAGCGCTCGTCGTACTGGTTCAGCTGCTGCCGCACGATCGGACGGAAGTGCCCAATCAATGGAACCCCAATCAATCGAGCACAGTGTGACGACAGACCTCCTGGATGGCCCCAAGCCCGTCGGGGCGCTGATCAAGGAATGGCGGCAACGTCGGCGGATCAGCCAGCTCGACCTATCCATCGAGTCCGGCATCTCGACCCGACACCTGAGCTTCGTCGAGACCGGCCGATCGAAACCGAGTAGCGAGATGATCTTGAAGCTGTCCGAGTTCCTGGGCGTGCCGCTACGCGACCGCAACCATCTGCTGCTGGCTGGCGGCTACGCCCCGGCGTACGCCGAACACGCCCTCGACGCTCCGGAGATGGCTGCTGCCCGCGGTGCGGTCCGTGAAGTGCTCCAGGCACATGAGCCGTACCCTGCTCTTGCGGTCGATCGGATGTGGAACGTCGTCGACGTCAACGCCAGCGTCGATTTACTGACACGGGTCGCGTCGCCGCATCTGCTCGAAGGACAGATCAACGCGCTGCGACTGACATTGCATCCGGACGGCTTGGCGCCGCATATCGTCAACCACGGTCAATGGCGGGCGCACGTGCTGGGCGGGCTGCGTCGCAGCGCCGAGGCACGAGCGGACCTTGAGATGCTGGCACTGTACGACGAACTGCGCGACTACCCGTGCGACGACCCGTGCGACGGACCCGGCGTGCCGGGCGGCATCCACGTACCGTTCATCCTGCGCGTCGACGATCGACAGCTGTCGTTCCTAGCAATTATCGCGACGTTCGGTACGGCGGTGGACATCACGCTGTCCGAGCTCGCGATCGAGTCGTTCTTCCCCGCAGACGAAGACACCGCGGCGTACCTGCGGCGTTGAAATGACAAGCAGAAGGCCCCGCTCCCGGTGAACGGGAACGGGGCCTTCTGTCAGACCTAGCGAAAGACTAGGCGATGATCTTGGTGACGCGGCCAGCGCCAACCGTGCGGCCACCCTCGCGGATAGCCATGCGCAGGCCCTCTTCCATAGCGATCGGCTGGATGAGCTTGACGCTCATCTCAGTGTTGTCGCCAGGCATGACCATTTCGGTGCCCTCAGGAAGGGTAACGACGCCGGTCACGTCCGTGGTGCGGAAGTAGAACTGCGGGCGGTAGTTGTTGAAGAACGGCGTGTGACGGCCACCCTCGTCCTTCGACAGGATGTAGACATTGGCTTCGAAGTCCGTGTGCGGGGTGATCGAACCCGGCTTGCAGACAACCATGCCGCGCTCTACATCTTCGCGCTTGGTGCCACGAAGAAGCAGGCCGACGTTGTCGCCAGCCTCGCCGTAGTCAAGAAGCTTGCGGAACATCTCGACACCGGTGACGGTGGTCTTCTGCGACTTCTCGCGGATACCAACGAGCTCGATTTCCTCGTTGACGTTGATCTTGCCGCGCTCGATACGACCGGTGACGACGGTGCCACGACCGGTGATCGTGAAGACGTCCTCGATCGGCATCAGGAACGGCTTGTCGGTGTCGCGGACCGGGTCCGGAACGAACTCGTCGACGGCGTCCATGAGCTCGAGCACCTTGGCGCTCCACTCGGGATCGCCCTCGAGTGCCTTGAGACCCGAGACCTTGATGACCGGCGCGTCGTCGCCCGGGAACTCGTACTGCGACAGCAGTTCGCGGACCTCGAGCTCGACAAGCTCAAGGATCTCGTCGTCAACGTCGGGCGAGTCGCACTTGTTGAGAGCGACAACGATGTACGGAACACCAACCTGACGCGCGAGGAGGACGTGCTCCTTGGTCTGCGGCATCGGGCCATCGGTGCCGGAGACCACGAGGATCGCGCCGTCCATCTGAGCCGCGCCAGTGATCATGTTCTTGATGTAGTCGGCGTGGCCGGGAGCATCGACGTGTGCGTAGTGACGCTTCTCGGTCTGGTACTCCTGGTGCGACACGTTGATCGTGATACCGCGCTGCTTCTCTTCAGGAGCATTGTCGATCTCGTCGAACGCCGCTGCCGAGTTGAGGTCGGGGTACTTTTCCGCCAGAACCCGCGTAATAGCTGCGGTGAGCGTCGTCTTGCCATGGTCGACGTGACCGATGGTGCCGATGTTTACGTGCGGCTTAGTCCGCTCGAACTTGGCCTTCGCCACTGGTGTCCTCCTCAGGACGTAAGGTACGCCGTTCTGACGTGCCGATTTCTTTGGAACTTGCTAAGTATTGCTGATCTGGTGCGCTTCTGGCGCACCGGACCGTGTGGAAACTACTCGCCTGTCGCCTTCGCGATAATTTCCTTCGCCACGTTCGCCGGAACTTCGGCGTACGAGTCGAAAACCATGCTGTAACTTGCTCGGCCCTGCGTGCGGGAACGCAAGTCCCCGACGTATCCGAACATCTCCGACAGCGGAACCTGGCCGCGCACGACGCGCGAACCACTGCGCTCGTCCATAGCCTGGATGACACCGCGACGCGAGTTGATGTCACCGATGACATCACCCATGAAGTCTTCAGGCGTGACGACTTCGACGGCCATGATCGGCTCAAGGATAACCGCACCGGCCTGGCGCAGCGCTTCGCGCATCGCCATGGTGCCGGCGATCTTGAACGCCATTTCGGATGAGTCGACGTCGTGGTACTGACCATCGACCAGCGTCACCTTGACACCGACAACCGGGAAGCCGGCCAGTACGCCGTACTGCACCGCCGCCTGAGCACCGGCATCGACCGAGGGAATGTATTCCTTCGGCACGCGGCCACCGGTGACCTCGTTGGCGAATTCGTAGGTCGCGGCGTCGTCGCTGCGGGGCAACGGCTCGACACGCAGCTGGATCTTCGCGAACTGACCCGAACCACCGGTCTGCTTCTTGTGCGTGTAGTCCAGTCGCTCGACGACCTTCTTGATCGCTTCACGGTAGGCGACCTGTGGCTTGCCGACGTTGGCCTCGACGTTGAACTCCCGACGCATCCGGTCGACTAGCACCTCGAGGTGCAGCTCGCCCATGCCGGAGATGATCGTCTGGCCGGACTCTTCGTCGAGCTCGACCTTGAATGTCGGGTCTTCCTCGGCGAGCTTCTGGATCGCCACGCCCAGCTTCTCCTGGTCGGACTTCGTCTTGGGCTCGATCGCAACCGAGATAACGGTGTCCGGGAAGGTCATCGCTTCGAGCACGATCGGGTTGGCCGGATCGCACAGCGTCTCGCCAGTCGTTGTCTGCTTCAGACCCGCGACCGCGATGATCTCGCCAGCACCCGCCGACGCGCGCTCTTCGCGCTTGTTGGCGTGCATCTGGTAGATCTTGCCGATGCGCTCTTTGCGGTCCTTGGTCGAGTTGACGACCTGGGAGCCGGCGTTGACGACGCCCGAGTAGATGCGCACGTAAGTCAGCTTGCCCAGGTGTGTATCGGTCTGCACCTTGAACGCGAGGCCGGCGAACGGCTCGCTTTCCGCGGGTTCACGCGTCGCCGGAGTCTCACCATCGGTGAGGGTGCCGTGTACGGCGCCGACGTCGAGCGGGCTCGGCAGGTAGGCGATGACGTTGTCGAGCAACGGCTGGATGCCCTTGTTCTTGAACGCCGTCCCACACTGCACGGGGTTGAGCTTGCTGGCGAGCGTCGCGCGGCGGATGCCGGCCTTGAGCTCGTCGTTGCTGATCTCTTCGCCGCCGATGTACTTCTCCATGACGAGGTCGTCATTTTCGCCCAGCGTCTCGATGAGCTTCTCGCGGTATTCGTTGGCCTGGTCGACCATGTCCGCGGGGATGTCCTCGATCGTGTAGTCCTCGCCGATCGTGGTCTCGCCACGCCAGGTGAGGGCCTTCATCTGAATGAGGTCGACAACGCCGATGAAGTCGGCTTCGGCGCCGATCGGCAACTGCAGCACGAGGGGTGTCGCACCGAGCCGGTCGATCATCATCTGGACGCAGCGGAAGAAGTCCGCACCCGTGCGATCGAGCTTGTTGACGAAACACATCCGCGGCACGTGGTACTTGTCCGCCTGCCGCCAGACGTTTTCGGTCTGCGACTCGACACCGGCGACACCGTCGTACACGGCGATCGCGCCGTCGAGGACGCGCAGTGAGCGCTCTACCTCAACGGTGAAGTCGACGTGGCCGGGCGTGTCGATGATCTGGATGGTGTGATCGTGCCAGTGGCATTTGGTAGCAGCCGACGTGATGGTAATTCCACGCTCTTGCTCCTGCTCCATCCAGTCCATGGTGGCAGCACCCTCATGGACCTCACCGATCTTGTAAGTGATACCGGTGTAGAAAAGGATGCGCTCGGTCGTCGTGGTCTTGCCGGCGTCGATGTGGGCCATGATGCCGATGTTGCGGACCTTCGATAGGTCATTGCTGGCCACTTGGCGTCTTCTCTCTCAATCGTCTCTGGTTCGTAAACAAGCCGGGCGCACTCACCCAGGCGTCGTGCGGACTACCAGCGGTAGTGCGCGAACGCCTTGTTGCTCTCGGCCATCTTGTGCATGTCTTCGCGACGCTTCACGCTGGCACCAAGGCCATTGGACGCGTCCAGGATCTCGTTGGTCAGGCGCTCGGTCATCGTCTTCTCGCGACGCTGACGGCTGTACATGATCAGCCAGCGAAGTGCCAACGTGCTCGCACGGCCGGGCTTAACCTCGATCGGCACCTGGTACGTCGCACCGCCGACGCGGCGGCTCTTGACCTCAAGGGCCGGCTTGACGTTGTCCAGCGCGCGCTTCAGGGTGATGACTGGATCGTTGCCATCGCTCTTCTCACGCGCACCTTCGAGGGCGCCGTACACGATGCGCTCGGCAGTAGAGCGCTTACCGGACATAAGCACCTTGTTGATCAACGAGGTGACAACCGGTGAGCCGTAGACCGGATCATTGATGACCGGGCGGCGAGGTGCTGGGCCTTTACGAGGCATTAGCTCTTCTCCTTCTTGGCGCCGTACTTCGAACGAGCCTGCTTGCGGCCGCGGACACCCTGCGTGTCGAGCGAACCGCGAATGATCTTGTAACGCACGCCCGGAAGGTCCTTCACTCGACCACCGCGCACGAGCACGATCGAGTGCTCCTGCAGGTTGTGGCCGACGCCGGGGATGTACGCAGTGACCTCAATGCCACTAGAGAGCTTTACGCGGGCGACCTTGCGCAGCGCGGAGTTGGGCTTCTTAGGGGTCGTGGTGTACACGCGAGTGCACACGCCACGGCGCTGCGGGCTTGCCTTTAGCGCTGGCGTATTTGACTTCTCGATCTTGTCCTGGCGGCCCTTGCGGACCAGCTGCTGGATCGTAGGCATACGACCTCTTCGTCTCCCTCAAACTCGCATCACGCCGGCATTGTTGTCCTGCGCAGTTGCTCTGTTTATTTGCTGATGTGTGAAACTCTGGCTGCACCTGGCCGCGCGTGGTGAGCGGCCGACGCGTCGGTCGACCCCCGCACCCGGGCGTGTCGCAGACCGTACAACCGCGTTTCACGAAAGGTGAGAGTTGCGGCCGACGGACTCGCTTACTACTGGGGTAGTGGGCGGAGGCCGTGGGCGCACCGAAGGACGGCGAGCGCATTAGGTCTGCGTACATGCGCCGTTCGGCGTAAGCACAATCGTCAACTCTACCGGTCGTGCGCATGTGACGTCAAAGCCAGGGGTCACTCAATCAAGTGATCCGGGTCGCTACGTCGTACACCGGGTGCCCGGCGTACCCAAATAGTACAACGCGCATGACACTCAGTTCAGGTAATAAGTGACCGCGTATCCCCCGTCGCGACCCGGCACCACTGTTGCGTCCGGGCGCACTCCGCGACGTTTGCGGGGAGTGCGCACGACGAGACCGACCTGGGCCGTCGTGACCTGAAGCTCGTGCTTTTCGTACGCCGACTGCATTGCCGCCCGAGTGCGGGCGGGCAAGGTCAGTGGACCGATCAGCAGCAGCAGCGGCAGCGCGGCGATCCACCAGACCTCCACGAGTACGCCGGTGAACACCATGATGACCACGGCAACCGCACACGTCACCACCGGAAACACCGCCGAGACAGCGATCCGCCCGCGAAGACTCGACCATGCCGACGGCCAGTGGGTAGGCAGCACTTCTTCGCTGTTGGCGGTCATGTCCGGCGGCTGGCTCATGCGGGCAGGATATATCGCGCTAGGCGCCGAACCGCCGGTTACGTTGCGCGTATTCGCGAATCGCGCGTAAGAAGTCGACGCGACGAAAGTCCGGCCAGTAGACGTCTGAAAAGTAGAACTCGGCGTTGGCGGTCTGCCACAGTAGGAATCCGCCGAGCCGCTGTTCGCCCGAGGTGCGGATGATCAGGTCCGGATCGGGCTGGCCCTTGGTATAGAGGTGATTGGCGATGTCCTCGAGGTTGATCTGCGCGGCGACTTCGGTCAGCGACCGGCCCAGCTGATCGGCCTCGCGCAGCGCGGACCGGACGGCCTCGACGATCTCGTGGCGTCCGCCGTACCCGACCGCGATGTTGACGGTGATGCCGGTCTTGTCGACGGTCTGCTCCTGGGAACGCCGTAATGCCGACGCAATGTCCACCGGAAGTAGGTCCAGCGCGCCCATGAGGTGCACCTGCCAATCGCGGTCCGGGGCGCTCAGGCTGCGCGCGACCCCGACGATGATGTCGAGCAGCGGGGTGAGCTCCTCTGGCGCGCGCGACGTGAGGTTGTCCGTTGACAGCAGCCAGATCGTGACGACCTCTACGCCGAGCTCGTCGCTCCAGCGGATCAGGTCGTCAAGCTTCTCGCCGCCCGCGCGATGTCCGCGCACGGTTTCGAAGCCCATCTCACGAGCCCAGCGTCGATTCCCGTCGATGATGACTCCGACGTGTCGCGGTTTGCTCGCCTCCGCGAGGTCGGCCAGCACGCGGCTCTCGTACGCCGTATACAGGGCCGGTGTCAGCATGCGCTTGAGTTGCTTGCGGCCCTTAGTCATCAGCCGCCGCCCGGTCGCGCTTGCTTTACCCACGTCCCGGACTTTAGCAAGGCGCCCATGGAACGAGTGGCAACCCGCGCTCGTTAACGCAGTGCCCATACCAACGTGCGGTCCAGCATCCCGTCCACAGACTGTTCTCAGCATGCTCTCACTGAAATGAGCGACACTTGACCGCAATCCGCACCTGGCAAGAGCCACCGCAGTGGGCCGACTCGAGACAGACCGGCACTAACCGCGAGAGGGGGATGCGATGACCGACACAGCAGAAGTCCCGGGCCACCAGGGCACGGTTGACGCGCTCACGGAAGAAGCACGCTTCGCACAGATCATCGACGCCGAGCTCAGTCTCGCCGCCGACGATCCGGACTACGAGCCACTTGACACCCGGCCACGGCTGCGCGGCTACCTACATTTGGCCGCATTCATCTCGGCGGTCCTACAGGCTGCGGTATTGATCCCTCTGGCGGCTGTCGAAAGCGGACGCGCGGCACTCGCAACCTCGGTCTACTGCCTGTTCATGTGCGCGATGTTCGGTACGTCTGCCCTCTATCACCGGCGCCGATGGACGACACGTGGCTGGAAGGTCATGAAGCGGATGGATCACTGCATGATCTTCCTCTTCATCGCCGGTACCTACACTCCGTTCGGCCTGCTTGCGCTAAGCGGTGCAACCCGGTGGTGGGTTCTCGGCGTCGCGTGGAGCGGGTGTTTCGCCGGAATAGCACTGAAGTTGGCCTGGCCGACCTCGCCGCGGTGGGTCGGCGTACCCATCTACATCGCGGTGGGCTGGACCGCGATCTTCGTCGTACAGCCGATATCGGTCAACGGTGGTGTTGCCGCGCTCGTCCTGATGCTCTTCGGTGGTCTGCTGTACAGCGTGGGCGCGGTCTTCTACGCCACCCACTGGCCCAACATCAAAGCCGGTTACTTCGGCTACCACGAGGTCTTCCACGCGTTCACGATCCTGGCCGCGATCAGCCATTACATCGCGATCTTCTTCGTGGTCTATAACTCGCCGTTTGCCGGCTAGACGATCCGCGGGAACTGGGCCCGTGATCCGCGGGAAGTAAGCCCGTGATCCGCGGGAAGTGAACGAGAGGCGAGTCCCGCTTCGTTGTTCCCTACGATGCCGCAGCCGCCCACACATGTGTCGTTCCGCAGCACGGCGGGCGAAATCTTGCTGCCAAATGACACATATGTACGATCGATGCGCGAAATTCTCAGACGAGCCGTGCCCGACAGGACGGTTCGCCGGCTAGAACTGAACGTGTGCCTTGATCGCGAGTCGGTCGTCCATCATCGCGTAGCCGTCCGCGACCTCCTCGATACCGACCGTCAGATCTAGGATCGCGTCGGCGTCGAGCTTGCCGTCGACTACTTCCTGCAGCAGCATCGGCAGATACGCGCGGGCCGGAGCGATGCCGCCGGCAAGACTGACGTTATGGCCATACAGAACACCGAGGTCAAGACCGTCTACGGCATGCGGTACGCCGACGTAGCCGATCGCTCCGCCGTCCTTAACCACCGCGAGCGCAAGATCGAGCGCACTTTGCTCCCCGACCGCCTCGATCACGCTGTCAACGCCGCCCGTGAGCGACATGACCTTTTCGGACGCCTCGCCGATATCACGCGACAGCACAACCGCCGACGCGCCGAACTCCGACGCGACCTCCAGGCGATCCTCGTGGTGCCCCACCACGAGGACATCGGTGGCGCCGAGTCGACGTGCCATGAGTACGGCGCTGAGCCCATAGGCACCGTCTCCGACGATCGTGACGGTGCGCGCGTGGGCAACCTTCGCGGCGAGTGCAGCATGATGTCCTGCCGGCAGGGCCGCAGCGAGCGGCAGCAGCCTCATCTCGTCACCGAGCATCGAGTTGGGCGCCACCACCAGCGTGCCGTCGGCCAACGGCACCCGGACAAACTCTCCTTGCGCGCCGTAACTGCCCGGCTCGCCGTAGTAACCGCCCTCGCCGCAGGAAGTTTGCAATCCGGCGCGGCAATAGTCGCACCGTCCGCACGACCACGTGCTCGGCGAGACAACCAAGTCGCCCACCCGTACTCGGCGCACGTCCTTGCCGACCTCGTGTACGACGCCGACGAACTCCTGCCCGATGCCCGCGCCCGGCTCGTAACCGCCGAAACCGCGATAGGCCCACATGTCGGGCACGCCGACCGCGGCGTTCGTCACACGCACCAGCACGTCGGTGTCGTCTTCGATCTTCGGCGGCACAACGTCCGCGACTCGGATATTGCCTGGACCTTCATATCTCGCGGCTCGCATATTGCCAGCCTAGTGGGTCAGTGCGGCGAGCTGACCGCGCAGTTGCTCCTCTGACGTCGCCGGCAGCTCGCAGACGAACCCGCGGCACACATAGGCGGTTGGCGTACCGCTCGCTCGCTCATCCAGCAGCGGTGAGTTGGCGTTCGGCGTACCGACCATCACGACGGCCCCGGCGCCCCGATAGCCGAGCGCCAGGTCGGCGAGTCGATCGCGATCGGCGCCCGCGGGGCCCGTAACCGCGATCTGCACGGGTCCGGCAAGCAGCGCCTCATTGACACTCGCGATCCAGCCCGCGGCGCGCGGCGCACCCTGCACCAACGGCGTGAGTCGGGCACATATCAGCTCGGCCGTGCTGCGGTATGCATCGTTGCCGGTGAGAGCGGCCGCGAGGACGAGCGTGCCGGCAAACGTAGCGATACCGGACGGTGTCGGCCCGTCAACGGCCTCTGCCGGGCGGACGATCAGCGCAGGCGCATCGTCTGCGGTGTCAAAGAACTCGGCCGGACCGGCGCCCGCGAAGTGCTCCATCGTGACGTCGATCAGCTCGGTCGCGGCGTCCAGCCAACGGCGCTCGCCGGTCGCCGTATGCAGCTGCAGAAACGCCGTACTGATCCAGGCATAGTCCTCCAGTACGCCGGTCGCTTCGCCCGCCTTGCCGTCGCGGGAGACCCGGCGTACCCGCCCATCGACGATATGCACCTCAAGCAACAGATCACCGATTCGCTGCGCCGCGTCGACGTACCTGTCCTCACCGATCTGCCGGCCGAGCTCGCACAGCGCGGTAATGGCCATGCCATTCCACGCCGCGACAACCTTGTCGTCCCTCGTCGGTTGCGGTCGTTTGTTTCGCGCCGCAAGAAGAGCTTGCTTCGCCTCGGCGTACTGGTCGAGGTCGGCGGGATCGTGAGGCAGCTGAAGCACCGACATCCCGCGCTCGAACGTGCCCTCCTCAGTGACACCAAACGTCGCGCACGCGGCCGGGTCGCCAAGTACGTCGACGATCTGCTGCGGTGTCCAGACATAGGTCAGGCCCTCTTCGCCCTCGGTGTCAGCATCGAGCGCCGAAGCCAGCCCTCCTTGCGCCGTACCCAGGTCACGCAGCATGAAGTCCGCCGACTCCATCGCGATCCGCCGACCCAACGCGCTACCGGTGGCGCGGTACCAATGCGTGTAGATCCGCGTGAGAAGCGCATTGTCATAGAGCATCTTCTCGAAATGCGGCACGGTCCAGGTCGCGTCGACGCTGTAGCGGGCAAACCCACCGGCGAGCTGGTCGTACATGCCGCCCCGGGCCATCGCCTCGCAGGTCTGATCGATCATCGTGCTCGCGTCAGGCGACGTACGCCGTCCCGTGTAGTCAAGCAAAAACGTCAGTACAGTCGCCGGCGGAAACTTCGGCGCCCCACCGAATCCACCGTTGGTACGGTCGAAGTCACGCATCAGCCGCGCCACTGCCTGGTCTTGCATCGGAGTTGATACCGCCTCGGTCGTACCGAGATTCACACCGTGCCCCAGCTGCGCGGCGATGGCGGTCGCCGACTCGTCGAGCTCTTGGCGCCGATTGCGCCACGAGTCGGTAACCGCCGCGAGCAGTTGCCGGAACGACGGCAACCCATGCATGGGCGTCGTCGGATAATAAGTGCCGCAGTAGAACGGCTTACCGTCCGCGGTCGCGAACACACTCATCGGCCAGCCGCCCTGTCCGGTCAACGCCTGCGTGGCCTCCATATAGACCGCGTCGACGTCGGGGTGCTCCTCACGATCGATCTTGATGCACACGAACTCGTCGTTGAGCTGCGCTGCGGTTTCGGCATCCTCAAACGACTCGTGCGCCATCACATGACACCAATGGCAGGCGGCGTACCCAATCGAGATGAATACCGGCACGTCGCGGCGGCGCGCTTCGGCGAGCGCGTCCTCTCCCCACGGCCACCAGTCGACCGGGTTATCAGCGTGCTGTTGGAGGTACGGCGACATCGAAGTCGCGAGACGGTTAGCCATGTCTCCACCCTGCCACGAATCCACCTCGCACCGTACGGCCGGCAACGTCGCGGCCACGGTCCGGGGCAATGGGCTTGGCCAGCGCACGACAGACGCTTAATGTCGTGATCATGTCGCAACCTATCGAAGTGGACCTGTTGATCGTCGGCGCCGGCCCGACCGGCCTGTACGCCGCGTACTACGCAGGATTTCGCGGCCTCTCGGTCGCCATCATGGACTCTCTGCCCCAGGCAGGCGGTCAGATCTCGGCGCTCTATCCGGAGAAGATGATCTACGACGTCGCCGGCTATCCCGAGATCAAAGGGCAGCTACTTGTCGACGCCCTTGTCGAACAGGTGGCGCCGTTCGAACCGCAATATCTACTCGGCCACCGCGCCGAGAGCCTCGTCAGCACCGAGGACTACGTCGACGTCGGCAGCCACCGTGACCTCACGGTCCGCGCCAAGGCTGTCATCATCACCGGCGGCATCGGCACCTTCACGCCCCGGCCGCTGCCGGATGCCGAGACCTACGAAGATCACGGCCTGCGCTACTTCGTGCCCAAGCTCGACGACCTGAAGGGTCTGGACGTCCTCATCGTCGGCGGTGGCGACTCGGCGTTCGACTGGGCGCAAAGTCTCGAGCCCATCGCGAAGTCGATCACGCTGATTCACCGCCGCGACAAGTTCCGCGCCCACGAAGGCAGCGTCGCCAAGGTGCTGGCGGGCCCGACCGAGGTCATGACGCCCTGGGAGGTCGGCCGGATCATCGGCGACCCGGATGTGACATCCGTGGAAATCTTCCACAGCGGCAACGCCGACCGTCGCACGCTCCAAATCCAGTCGGTGGTCGCAGCACTCGGATTCACAGCCGACCTCAGCGCCTTCGCTACCTGGGGCCTCGAACAGCACAAACGTCACATTGTGGTCGACCCGACGATGCGCACCAACTTGACGCGGGTGTTCGCGGCCGGCGACATCATCGACTACAAGGACTACTGGGACGCTAAAGTGCGGCTAATCTCGGTCGGCTTTGGCGAAGCGGCCACCGCGGTCAACAACTCAGTGGTGACCATCGACCCGACGAAGAAGGTCTTTCCCGGCCACAGTTCCGATCCGCACTA
Source organism: Antricoccus suffuscus (assembly GCF_003003235.1). Taxonomy (NCBI): domain Bacteria; kingdom Bacillati; phylum Actinomycetota; class Actinomycetes; order Geodermatophilales; family Antricoccaceae; genus Antricoccus; species Antricoccus suffuscus. Next base: position 112,923 of record NZ_PVUE01000007.1, on the reverse strand, counting down.
ACCCAGGCGCATTACGGCTTGGACTTAGCCGAAGATTGACCCGGCGACTTGCGTGCCTTGAGCTGCTGTTTGCGCGCCCGCAGGCGCGCCTTCTGCTGTGCCCTGCTGCCTTGATTCTTCTGAGGACGCTTGCCGTCCGGGCCGTAATACTCGTCGGGGGTCCCCAGCCGGGGTGGAGTCTGCAACAGTCGAGGCGTGACTTCGACGGCGCCTTCATCATCGGTCATCGCTGTGGGTGTCGCGGCCTCACCGAGCTTGGGGCGCTCGGTGCCGTGATCATCGAGACCATCGAACGACCTCGGCACCTTACGTACTTGTTTGACCATCGAGCGGGCCAGGAAAAACACCGCGACGAGCAGCGCCAGGATCACAAAGAGGCCCAGGGGCGCTGCCTTATCGGCCTCTGAACCGCCACCGGCCGCTAGCAGGATGTAGGTCATGCCGTCACCTCTGTCGACTGCGAGTCCAAATAGTCGCGCACACCGGCGAAGAGATCATCCTCGGGAACAGGGGCCTCGAAGACCGCAGACGCGAGCTCAAAGTCCTCGGTCGGCCACGCTTCCTTTTGAATTTCCAACGGCGCCGCGAACCAGCGACCGTACGGATCGATCTGGGTGGCGTGTGCGCGCAGCGCATCGTCACGCTGCTCGAAGTAGTCGGCGCATGGCACTCGCGTGGTAATGCGCGAGTACGTGTCCGGCCGATCGCCCCAGTTGGCAATCCACTCGTCGTACACCCGATCCCGGCCGCGCTCGACAAGCAGTGCGTCGATCGCTTCGAGGCGACGACGAGACATATTCATGTGGTAATAGAGCTTCAACGGCTGCCACGGTTCGCCCTGATCCGGGTACTGGTCGGGATCACCACTTGCCTCGTACGCCGCCATCGATACGGTGTGGCACATGACGTGGTCAGGATGCGGATAGCCGCCCTTCTCGTCGTAGGTAATAACGACATGCGGGCGGAACTCGCGCATCAGCCGCACCAGCCGCGGCACCGACTCGTCCAATGGCGTGAGCCCGAAACAGCCTTCGGGCAGCGGCGGACGCGGGTCACCATCGGGCCAGCCGGAGTCGACGAAACCGAGCCAGGACTGGTTGACGCCAAGGATTTCGCGCGCACGGTCCATCTCGATGCGGCGGATATCCGACATATTCTCGGCCGTCTCCGGTGTGTCAAGCGCCGGATTGAGGACACTGCCCCGCTCGCCGCCGGTGCACGTCACGACCAATACGTCGGCGCCCTCGGCGGCGTACCGCGCCATCGTCGCGGCACCTTTGCTCGACTCGTCGTCGGGGTGCGCGTGAACGGCCATAAGACGCAACGGGGAATCTTGGTGCTGAGGCATTAACCCATTGTCGCCGATGCTCGCCGCGCGCGCACCCCGAGGTGCCTCAAACGTCTTATAAACCCAGTCTCATAAAAACCGGCCATATAACCGCTGCCTCATCACCGTTTGACTTTGCGCAACGGCCAGCAGCACGCCACCACTTCAATTCGTTTTGTCATACGGTAGATTCACCGGATTGCCTTTTTGCCCGTACAACGCCCGTATAGGAGTCTGATTTCCCGTGTCTGACGACAAGAAAACTTGGCTAACGCAGGCTGCTGTCGACAAGCTGCAAGAAGAGCTCGACGAGCTGATTGAAAACCGCTCAGCAGTCGCGACCGAAATCAACGCGCGTCGCGAAGAGGGTGACCTCAAGGAAAACGGTGGCTACCACGCTGCCCGCGAAGAGCAGGGCAAACAAGAGGGCCGCATCCGCCAGCTCGAGGAGATCATCCGCACCGCGCACGTCGCCGAACCGCCGAAAAACACCGGTGAGATCGGAATCGGCAGCGTCGTAAAAATCAAGTACGTCGGAGACGATGACGAAGAGAAGTTCCTCATCGGCTCGCGCGAGATCGCCGCGACCACCGAGCTGCAGGTCTACTCTCCGGAGTCCGCGCTTGGCGCCGCGCTGCTCGGTCACCAGAAGGGCGAAAAGGTCACCTACACCGCCCCGACCGGCAAGGACATCACCGTCGAGGTCGTCGACGTGGAAGGGTTTAACGGATGAGTGTCAGCACCGCCATCCGGCACAAGCGTCTTCCACGGCTCGCCGTATTCGCAACGGTCCCGCTGCTTGCGTTGGCCGGGTGTTCCAAAACGGTCGACAAGGACGACCTTGAAAAAGAGGTCAAAAGCGCGCTCGAGTCGCAGGCCGGCATCCCGGACGCCACCGTGCAATGTGCCGATGACCTGGAGGCCAAGAAGGGCGCCACCGTCAAGTGCGAACTTGAGGCCAAAGGCAGCAAGGGAACCGCAACCATCGAGGTGAAGTCTGTCGATGGCAGCGACATCCAGTGGGAGATCGTCGACATCGAGGAGAAGTAGCAGGCCGCCCGCTTGCTAGCGCACCTGCGCGACGACACCGTACTCTCGCTCGCGCAGGCATGCGACAACCTCCGCCTGGTGACTCGAGCCTTTCGTCTCCAGCCGCACGTCGACCTGCACCTCACCGAGGTGCAGGTCTGAGTCCACTCTCGAATGCTCCACATCGAGGACGTTGGCGCCGGCGTCTGCGATCGCCGCCAGTAACCGCGCCAACGAGCCCGGCGAGTCGGGCACGGTCACCCGCAGCGACAGGTAGCGACCGGCCGCGATCATGCCGTGCTGGATCACCCGCATCAGCAGGATCGGATCGATGTTGCCGCCGGATAACACTGCTACGACCGGCGGTTCAAACCGGCCGGGGTACTGCAACAGCCCGGCCACGGAAGCCGCTCCGGCTGGTTCGATCACCATCTTCGCGCGCTCCAAGCACAGCAACAGCGCCCGTGAAATCGACTCCTCGCCGACCGACACGATCTCATCGACGTACGCCGTCACGTTGTCGTAAGTGATCTGAGCCGGCTTCGGCACGGCGATGCCGTCGGCCATCGTGTTCATCGATACGAGCCCGACCGGGTGCCCGGCGGCGAGCGACGGAGGGAACGCCGCTGCACCGGCAGCCTGTACGCCGACAACCGCCACGTCCGGTGCGATTCCCTTGACCGCGGCACCGATCCCAGAGAGCAGACCACCGCCGCCGGTGCCGACAAGGATCGTGCGGACCGACGGGCACTGCTCGAGAATTTCCAGCCCGACGGTCCCCTGCCCAGCGATGAGATCGCGATGGTCGAACGGGTGGATGAAAACGGCTCCAGTGCGCTCGGCGTACTCCTGGGCAGCGATCAACGACACGCCAAGGTTTTCACCGACCAGTTCAACCTCGGCGCCGTATGCCTTGGTCGCGGCCAGTTTTGGAAGCGGCGCGCTGACCGGCATGAAGACCCGCGACTTTGCCCCCAGTATCGATGCGGCCAGCGCGACACCTTGCGCATGGTTTCCGGCGCTTGCGGCGACGACCCCACGGGCGCGCTCCGCTGCCGTGAGCCGAGAGATCCGCACGTACGCGCCACGGATCTTGAACGATCCGGTCCGCTGCAAGTTCTCGCATTTGAGGTACGCCGGACCGCCAGCAGGCGACTGTAGCGCGCGGCTCAACTCAAGCGGAGTCTGCCGCAGCACGCCCTCGATCACTGCACGTGCCGACTCCACTTCCGCGAGCGTGACCAGCGATGGGATGGAAGGGACCACAACACCTGACTCTAGAACATCGTCGTACGAAGTGGCCGCCGCAGCGACCAGACCGCATGACGTTATGAAGAGCGCCTAACCCAGCGCTTCGCGCAGGTCGGCGATCAGGTCGTCTGCGGTCTCAATGCCTACTGACAGCCGGATCAGGTCGTCGGGCACCTCGAGCGGTGAACCGGCGACCGACGCGTGCGTCATCGTCGCCGGAAACTCGATCAGTGACTCGACTCCACCGAGCGACTCACCGAGGGTGAAGACCTTGGTGGCCGCGACGATCCGCTTGGCTTCCTCGGGTCCGCCGGCGACCTGGAACGACACCATGCCGCCGAAGTTCTTCATCTGCTTCGCCGCGATGTCGTGGCCGGGATGGTCTGGGAGACCCGGATAGTGCACCTTCGTGACCTTCGCGGACGTACCGAGAAACTCCACGATCCGTTCGGCGTTTTCGGCGTGCCTGTCCATCCGTACGCCGAGGGTCTTGATGCCACGCAGGACGAGCCACGCATCGAATGGCCCGCAGATGGCGCCGATCGCGTTTTGGTGGAAGGCGATCTTGTCCGCGAGCACGTCGTCGTTGACGATGACCGCACCGGCGACGGTGTCGGAGTGCCCACCGAGGTATTTGGTCATCGAGTGCACGACAACGTCGGCGCCGAGGGTGATCGGACGCTGCAGGTACGGCGTCGCGAACGTGTTGTCGACCGCCAGCAGCGCGCCGGCCTCGTGCGCGATCTGCGCCAACGCGGGGATGTCGGCGAGGCTCAGCATCGGGTTGGTCGGGGTCTCGCACCAGATGACCCGGGTCTTGTCGGTGACGGCGGCCCTGACCGCGTCCAGGTCGCTCAGCGGGACCGGGGTGACTTTGAGGCCCCACTCGGCGAGCACCTTGGTGAAGAGCCGGTAGGACCCGCCGTACGCGTCGATCGGCAAGATCACCTCGTCGCCCTGCTTGCAGGCCGACCTGATGAACGTGTCGGTGGCCGCCAGCCCCGAGCCAAACGCGAAGGCACGCTTGCCTACCTCGAGCGAGGCGAGGGACTCTTCCAGCGCCGTACGGGTGGGATTACCGGTGCGGCTGTACTCGTATCCCTGGCGCAGTCCGCCGACGCCGTCCTGGGCGTACGTCGACGTCGCGTAGATCGGCACCACCACCGCACCGGTCTGCGCGTCGGGCTCCTGCCCAGCATGGATCGCGCGGGTCTCGATTCCGGATTCTGTCCAGTCCATTAGTCGTTGTTCCGATCAGAGAGGTGGCTCAATAGGTCTTGGCGGGCGATGATGCCCACCGGCTTGCCGTCGTCCAGCACGAGCGCGGCATCGGAGGTCTCCATCGCGCTGACCGCGACGCTCACCGGCTCACCGGAACCGATCATGCGCAGCGGCGGCGACATGTGCTTGTCGACCCGGTCGGTCATGTGTGCCTTGCCGGTGAACAACAGGCCCATCAGGTCGCGTTCGACGACCGACCCGACGACCTCGGCAGACATGACGGGTGGTTCGGCGCGTACGACGGGCATCTGCGAGACGCCGTACTCGCGCAGTATGTCGACCGCTTCCTTGACGGTCTCGGACGGATGCGTGTGCACGAGCTGCGGCAGCGCACCACTCTTCCGCCGCAACACCTCGCCGACCGTCTCCTGGTGCGGGTTCTTGATGAACCCGTAGCCGGACATCCACTCGTCGTTAAAGATCTTGGAAAGGTACCCGCGACCGCCATCCGGCAGGAGTACGACGATGACGTCGTCCGGTCCGCAGGTCTCGGCCAGCCGAAGTGCCGCCACGACGGCCATCCCGCACGATCCACCAACCAGCAGGCCCTCTTCGCGGGCGAGGCGCCGGGTCATGTCGAACGACTCAGTATCACTCACCGCGATGATGTCACTGACCACGGACGGGTCGTACGCCGCCGGCCAAAAGTCCTCGCCGACACCCTCAACTAAGTAGGGGCGACCGTTGCCGCCGGAGTAGACCGAACCTTCGGGGTCCGCTCCGATGATCTTGACCTTATTGTCGGATACCTCACGCAGATATCGCCCGGTGCCGGTAATCGTCCCACCTGTACCGATGCCGGCCACAAAATGCGTGACCTTGCCCTGGGTCTGCGCCCAGATCTCCGGGCCGGTGGAGTGGTAGTGGCTGTTGGGGCCCTCTTGGTTGGAGTACTGGTCCGGTTTCCAGGCACCCGGAGTGTCGCGGACGAGCCGGTCGGACACCGAATAATAGGAGTCCGGATGATCGGGTTCGACAGCGGTTGGGCAGACGACCACGTCCGCCCCGTACGCCCGCAACGTGTTGACCTTGTCGTCGGATACCTTGTCCGGGCACACGAAGATGCAGCTATAGCCGCGCTGCTGCGCGACGATGGCCAGGCCCACGCCGGTGTTGCCGCTGGTCGGCTCCACGATCGTGCCGCCCGGCTTGAGTGCGCCAGACTTCTCCGCGGCGTCGATCATCCGCACCGCGATCCGGTCCTTCACCGATCCCCCGGGGTTGACGTATTCGACCTTGACCAGCACAAGTGGCCCCTCGTCAGGATCGGCCACGTCCTTAATGACGGACCGTAGTTGCACCAGTGGTGTGTCGCCGATCAGGTCGACAACGGTCGTGGCGTAGGTCTCCGGACCCGGAGGCAAACTGCGCATTCTCAAGCAACTCCTCGACGTGTGATTAGGCAGCCGATAAATCCCGTTGCTCCTGTATGCGACAGTGGAGGAACTCATCGCGCTGCACACCCATCCTAGGCACGTAAACTAGAGGTGTCGGAGCGCCATCGACCATGGTCCCGGCCGCCGTCAATCGCAGTGGGGTTTGACGACGAGAAGTTCGGCTCTACCCAGTTCCTAGGAGGGTCTTTCACAATGTTGCGCACCAGTCGGTTGCTTGATCGCCGCCGACTATTCGTGGGTGTCGGGATGATCGGTGCCGCCGCGGCCGCCGTCGTTACCAGCGCCGCGACCGTTCTTGTCGGCGAAGCTCGACTGGCTCGACGCAAGGTAGAAGCGCGCACGCCAATCAACGATCCACCGACCGGCAACGGCATCTGGGGTAGCGGCACCGGCGAGCCCATCGTGCTAGCCATCATGGGCGACTCGTCCGCGGTCGGTCTCGGTGTCGACGACGTCACTGAAACCCCGGGCGTGCTCATTGCGGCCGGCCTCTCCAACCTGTCCGGCCGCCCCGTGCGGCTGGTGCGGGTCGCAATCAGCGGTTCGGAGTCCAAGGACCTCGATGCCCAGATCACCGACGCGCTCCCCCACAATCCCGATGTCGCTGTCATCATGATCGGCACCAACGACGTCACCGCGCGTACTCGGGTCGAGGTCGCGGTCAGCCAGCTCGGCGACGCCGTACGCCGCTTACGAGCTGCCGACGTCGGTGTCGTCGTCGGCACGTGCCCCGACCTCGGGACGGTCCGTCCTATTCCGCAACCACTCCGCTCGATAGCGCGTCGCTGGAGTCGCCAACTCGCGGCCGCACAGGTGGTCGCCGTGGTCGAGGCCGGCGGGCGCACGGTGTCACTCGGCAGCGCGCTTGGCCCGGTATTCGCGCAGAACTTCGAAATGTGGAGCGATGACGGTTTCCACCCGTCGGGTGCGGGATATGCCGCCGCCGCGTCGCTCGTGCTCCCGTCCGTCGCCGACGTGCTCGGCTACTGGCCGATCTCGCGCGAGCACATACTGACCCGGATGAAGAACCGCGCGCGCTCCATCGAGTCCACTGCCCAACGCGCCTCGGCCCAGACCGGCGCCGAAGTGATCGGCGAAGGACGTGCCCGACTGGATGGCACTACCAGCATGTGGGGCACCGTCCGGCGACTACTGCCGATCCCGTTGCCGGCACCGCTGCGACACAACGAGCATCACCCGGACCAAGACAAGCTGGGAGCATGAGCATGATGATGGACACGGTCGCCAGTCGGAGTCGTTCGACGTACAACGCTCGAAGGTTAGCCACGATCGCGGGGACCGGTCTCGCCGCCGGTCTCGCACTCGGCGTTGCCACGCTTGGCGGCGTACTGGCCGCGCAGGTCTCGTCGGCCAAACGACGCCCGATGGTCGACCCGCGTACCGCCCCCGAGGTCGGCGGGTCTGGAGGAACCGACTCCGCGACGCGGATCAAGTTCGCGTTGCTCGGCGACAGCCTCGCGATTAGCGTCGGCGCCCACAAAGTCGAGGACTCGCTCGGCGGGCGAATCGGTCAGGGCATCGTCAACGCCGGTTACAAGGTCGACGTCACCAGCGTCGCGGTCGCCAACTCACGCACCTCCGATGTGCGGATCCAAGTCAGCCGCGCCCTCATCACCTCCGAGGACGATCCTTACGACGTCGCGTTGATCGTGGTCGGATCGCTGGACTCGACCAGCTGGGGTTCGATCAGCGAGATATCACGCGCCATGCTGCGCGCGGTCAGCTCGCTGCGCAGCGGCGGCGTTCAAGTCGTCGTCGCCACCGCCCCCGACCTCGGGGCCGTGCGCTGCGTCGGCGCACCGTTGCGCACGCTGTGGAGCTGGCGCTCACGCAAGATCGCGGCCGCGCAGGCAGCGGCCGCCGAAGACGCCGGCGCGACGGTGATCAACCTGGCCGAGGAGCTCGGTCCGCTGTTTCGGGCCGACCCCGGGACGATCTGCCCGGACGGCTTCCACCCATCACCGGACGGTTACCGGCTGATCGCCGAACGCCTCATCCCCGCCATACGGTCGGCCTGCGAGCGCTCGACCAAGTCCCGCGCCTAGCCGAGCACCCCGGGCATTACAGCCCGATAGCGTCGGCTTCTCTCGCGGCGCGCGCCAACAGCGCGTCGATGATCTCGTCGCGTGAGGGTCCGCTGCGGACCTGGTATGCGTTGCGCGGGTCGTCTTCCGCGCGGCGGCGCACACCGTCGCTGATGATCGCGATCTTCCAGAGACCGAGCACGTGCCAGAACCCGACGTCGGAGGTGTCCCGGCCGGTCGCGGCGGCGTACTCGGCAACCAGTTGCGCGTGGGTCGGGAACCCGGGCAGGGTCGGCGCGGCATGCGGCACCGGCAGGTCACCCTGCTGCGGCCAGTAGGCCAACAGCCCGCCCACATCGGCCAGCGGATCGCCGAGCGTGCACAGCTCCCAGTCCAGTACGGCCGATACCTCGCAGCTGGTCGGATCCGTGATCACATTAAGCAGGTGAAAGTCGCCGTGAACCAATGCGAGCTCGCGCTGCTCGGGCACCGCGGCGGCGAGCCGATCGGCCAGCTCGTTGACCAAGGGCACGTCCCGCGAGTGCGACCCCTCCCATTGCATCCGCCACCGCTTGAGCTGGCGTTCGGCGTACGGTTTATGACTGGCCAGGGTGTCCAGGCCGGTGGCCTCCAGATCGACCTCGTGCACCTTGCCGAGAGTGCGCGCGAGCGACAGTCCGGTGCGCCGGCGCTGATCCTCGGTGAGCGCCTCTGCGGTGGCTAGATCGTCGATGACCCGGCCGTCGACGTACTCCACCAGCATCAGCGGTACGTCGGTCACTTCTGGGTCGGTGCACAATCCATAGACCGCGGGCGTTGGCACGGACGAATCCTCGATCGAGGTGAGGATGCGATGTTCGCGGGCAACGTCGTGCGCCGAGGCAAGGAGCTTGCCCAGAGGAGGCCGGCGAAGTACCCATCTGCCGCGATCAGTGTCGGTCACCAGAAACGTCAAGTTGGACTGACCAGCGCCGACGCGCGAGAACGTGAGTGGCAGCTGAGCACCGATCCCAAGCCCGTCGATCCACTTCTGCACCTTCGGCCCGTCAAGGCCAATGATCTCCGGCTCGCGTGTCGCGCTCATCTAGCGTCCTCCATCGTTATCGGTACGACGAAACGGTAGTACGGGACGAGGCAAAACCGAACCCGATTCGGTTTTGTGCCACACTCTGTATTCGTCGGCTGGCTTTGAAGCCTACGATGAGCGTGGCACCGGCCGCGGCAACAGCGTCGGCCGCACACCAATCAACATGAGGAGACGTACCTTGCCTGAAGCAGTAATCGTCGCCACCGCCCGCACGCCAATCGGCCGTGCCATGAAGGGCTCGCTGGCTAGTTTCCGTCCTGACGACCTGACCGTGCTCGCTATCCAGGCAGCAATGGAAAAGGTCCCCCAGCTCGATCCCACCATGATCGACGACCTAATCCTCGGCTGCGGCCTGCCCGGTGGCCAGCAGGGTTCCAACATGGCTCGCGTCGTCGGCATCGAGCTCGGCTGGGACACCGTCCCGGGCACCACTGTGACCCGATACTGCTCGTCGTCGTTGCAGACGACCCGGATGGCCATGCACGCGATCCGCGCCGGTGAAGGCGATGTGTTCATCTCGGCCGGCACCGAACTGGTCTCGTCGTTCCAGTACGGCAACTCCGACAACATCCCGAATACCCAGAACCCGATCTTCGACGAGGCCAAGGCGCGCAGCGCGAAGCTCGCCGACGGCGGCGTCGACTCGTGGGTCGACCCGCGCACCGAGGGCAACCTCCCGGACGTCTACATCGCGATGGGCCAGACCGCGGAAAATGTCGCGCGACTCAAGGGCATCACCCGCGAAGAGATGGACGCTTTCGGCGTACGGTCTCAGAACCTCGCCGAGAAGGCCATCAACGATGGTTTCTGGGAGCGCGAGATCACCCCGGTCACGACTCCTGATGGCACCGTGGTTTCCAAGGACGACGGCCCGCGCGCCGGCGTCACCCTCGAGGCGGTCAGCCAGCTCAAGCCGGTGTTCCGTCCCGACGGTCTCGTCACGGCAGCCAACTGCTGCCCGCTCAACGACGGCTCGGCAGCGGTCGTGATCATGAGTGATACCAAGGCGAAAGAGCTCGGCCTCAAGCCGCTGGCTCGCATTGTCTCCACCGGCGTCACCGGCCTCTCGCCGGAGATCATGGGCCTCGGCCCGGTCGAGGCGACCAAGAAGGCGCTGCACTACGCCGGTATGACGATCGACGACATCGACCTCGCCGAGATCAACGAGGCGTTCGCCGCCCAGGTGATCCCGTCGTACCGCGAGCTCGGTCTCCCGGAGGAGAAGGTCAACGTCAACGGCGGCGCGATTGCGGTTGGTCACCCGTTCGGCATGACCGGCGCGCGCATCACCGGCACACTGCTCAACTCGCTGGAATGGCACGACAAGTCCATCGGCCTCGAGACGATGTGCGTTGGCGGCGGTCAGGGCATGGCAATGGTCCTTGAGCGTCTGAACTAGTGCAGCGTCTGAACTAGTACAGCACCACAAAGAGTGGGGCGCCGGCATCGTGCCGGCGCCCCACTTTTGATTTGTAGAAAGGTTTAGGACAACGGCTTGGTATCCTGCGGAATGCCCTGGTACTTCTCGCGCAGTACGAACTTCATGATCTTGCCCGACGGCGTACGTGGCAGTTCTGAGACGAACACGACGAACCGCGGCTTCTTGTAGCCCGCGAGGTGCTCACGGGAGAACTCCACGATCTCCTGCTCAGTCAGTGTCTTTCCCGGCGCTTGTACGATCACCGCGCAGACGGTCTCGTTATACTTCGGATCCGGTACGCCGATCACCGCGACGTCCTGGACGGCTTCGTGCCGAATCAGCACATCTTCGAGCTCGGCCGGATAGATGTTCTCGCCGCCGCTGCGGATCATGTCCTTCTTGCGACCAGAGACGACTAAGAGGCCGGCCTCATTGGTGTAGCCGTTGTCGCCCGTGCGGCACCATCCGTCGACGAACGTCTCTGCGGTCGCGTCCGGCCGGCCCCAGTATTCCCCGCATACGACCGGGCTACGGGTCCAGATCTCGCCAGTCTCGCCGGCAGGCAGTACGCCGCCCTCATCGTCCCGGATCGATATCTCGCTGAACGGCATTGGCCGACCGACGCTGTTGGGATAGCGAAGGGCCTCATCACCCTGGCTGGCGGCGATGATCGGCGTACCCTCGGTGAGCCCGTAGACCTGGACGAACTCGATCGGATAGCGCTCCACCAGCCAGCTGATGGCGTACGGCAGCACCGGGTCACCACCCGAGAGAATCCGCTTCATCTTGGACAGGTCGAGCCCGTCCAGATCGGGCAGGTCGATCATCTCGTAAATCATGAACGGGAAGAGGAAAACGTCGGTGACACCGTGGTGCGCGGCGATCTGTAGCACCCGGCGAATGTCGAATTTACCGCTGCGGATGATCACCACATGCCCGCCGGTGGCAAGCGCGGCGATGCTGGAGTCCTCGATGCCGCCGACGTGGTAGAGCGGACCGTTGACCATCGCTACCGTCTCGGGCCCAAACTTCCAGCGCATTGCCTGTATAGCGGCGAACCAGGCCGTGTTGCCGTGGGTCCAGAGCGCGCCCTTGGGACGCCCCGTGGTGCCGGAGGTATACATCAACATGGCCGCGTCGTCATCCGACGGGCGCTCGGCCGGGGGCTCCTCCCGCGAGCCGCCCGCTAGCTCATCCCAAGCACGGGCCCAGTGCGGCACAGCCGGCCGCTCACCGGTCGCCAGACAGAAGTACGCCCTCACGTCGAGTCGGTCTCGGACTGCGTCGATGCGTTCGGCGAGCCCGTCGCCGTCGTCCAGGCACAGGACTGTCGTGCCCGAGTCGCCGATGACGAACTCCAACTCCGCGCTCGTGAGCCGGAAGTTGAGGCGTACGGCGATCGCGCCGATCTTGACGATGCCGAGGTACAGCGCCCAGTACTCCATTGAGTTGTGCATCAGGATTGCGACCCGGTCGCCTTTACCGACCCCGAGCCCGAGCAGGCTGTTGGCATAGGCGTTGGACTGGGCGTGGAGCTCGCCGTATGTCCAGGTGACCTCGTCCTCGAGTGATAGCGCCGGACGATCCGGATCGAGCTGTCGCAAGTCCCACGTCGTTTGCCGGGTCAGATAACCAATGTCCATGTGTCCGGACGTTAGCAGAGAGGGCCGGACACCAATGCGGTATCCGGCCCTCTCTGAGGAGTTCGTGCTACGACGTCTAGTCGCGGAAGTACGACAGCAGCCGCAGGATCTCGATGTAGAGCCAAACGATCGAGACGATCAGGCCGAAGGCGATGCCCCACGCGAAGTTCTTGGGAGCGCCCCGACGGATAGCTTGGTCGGCCATGTCAAAGTCGGACAGGAACGTGAAGGCCGCGATGCCGATCATCAACAGGCTGAAGCCGATCGCGAGCGGACCGCCGTCGCGAAGGAGCGACATTTCGCCGGTGAACAGGTAGTAGCCAAGGTTGAACAGCATGAGCACGACGGCGCCGATGACTGCCGCGGTGAGCCACCGCTGGAACTTAGGCGTCACCCGGATCGCGCCCGTGCGATAAACGATCAGCATGCCAAGGAAGACTCCCGCGGTGCCGATGATCGCCTGGATGACGATCCCCGGATACATCATCTCAAACACGCCGGATATGCCGCCCAGGAACGCACCCTCGGCCACACAGTAAAGCAGCACCATCGGTGCGCTCGGGGTGCGCTTGAACGAGTTGACCAAGGCAAGTACGAAGCCGATGATGGCACCGCCGATGGCGATACCCATCACGGTGCCCATACCGTTCGAGTCGTTGATGTCCGTCGGGCCGAAGATCACCCAGGTCGCGATTGCGGCCGCGACCACGGTGGCCACGCTGATGCCGGTCTTGATGACCACGTCGTCCATGGTCATGTAACCGGCAGCCGAAGTCTTCTGCTGCGGCGGAGCCGGCTGGTACTGCGGCTGGTATCCAGGCTGCCCGGGCATCTGCTGCATGCCCGGCTGGCCGTACGGCATGCCCGGTTGACCCATCTGGGGGTCCGGCTGCCCGTACTGGCCGCCTGGCTGGCCGGGGCCAGCGGGACGCCCGGGAACATTCCAGTTCTGGTACGACGCGGACGGCGATTGCGATTTCGCGCCTTCCACGACGTGCTTAAGGGCTGCGTTGGTCACGTGAACTCCTCGTACGACATGCGGTTGAAACTAAGAATCAGGATAGGTCGTGTTGACCAGGTAGTGGCCAACCTACATACATTGAACGTTGCACGAGGGGTTGGTGTTCCCCCCAACATAAAATTCTAGTTAAGTCGTGGCGACGCGTACACCTGCTTAGAGAGTTTGAGAACGTTTCCCCGACCCTGGAAACCGTAGCTTCTCGCTGATCACGCCGTGTCTACAAGAGTAGTGGCGGCCCCGTTGAGCTTCCATCACCGACTCGCGGGGCGCGTAGCGCGTTCAGTTGGATCGCGCAAACCTCTCTGAGCGCTGCCGGCCAGCGCGACTAACAGGCCGAATCAGCGAACGCGGTTCAGCTAGCGAGCGCGGTCCACAGCACCATCGTTGGCGCCTCGGTGTGCACGCGACCGATCAATCTACGCAAATGTCTTTCTTTCGACGCTGGCAGTGAGGTTTCATCAGAGGAGCGGAGCAGCGCCTGCCACGTATCGGTGGCCGTACTCTCCATCCCCAACTCATGGGCGTCACCGGCAATCAGGTCCAGTGCGGCATGGTCGCCAGCGAGGGTCGCCTCACCGTGACGCACAAAAATGTCCAACAGTCCTCCACCGGCGACCGCCTCAGCCTCATGAAGAATCGTGACCGCATCACTGAGTTGCTCGCCGCCGCCGACCGCGCCGACGCGTACTGCACAGTGTGCGAGCATTCCGGCGAAGAATGTGTGCTGCGCCGCGAGCATCCACTGTGCAGCATTGATGAGCGTGTGTGCGGCGTCCCCGTCGCGTCGTTCGGTCTTGGCTTGCCATGCGTCTGCCCAGGCTCGCAGCATGACGACTTTGGGGTCGTGGGCGGCAGCGGCTGGTACGGCGTCGAAGAGCTTGCGGGCCTCGGTCGTGCGCCCGTTTGCCTGGGCTGCTGCGGCGGCAAGTGCCTGGGCGGCTGGGAGCAGTCCGGCAGCATCACGCCACGCCAAGTGAGCGGCGGCCGACTGGCCAATCTCGTATGCCCGTTTGGAGTCGCCGGACAGGAGGTGGCTGAAACCCAGCGCGTACTCCCACATCCCGAGCGCCTCGGGTGCCTGTTCGGTTGTCTGAGTGATCGTCTCTTCCAAACGCCGGCGTGTCGCGATGACGTCGCCGGTGTTGGACAACGCCATGATCTCGGTCAATTCGATCAACGCAGCACCGCCAGGTACCAGATCGATGATGTCATCGGGCACCTCGCGCAGCCTGAGCAGAACACGTTGGGCATCTTCGAGTGGACCGGTGATCACTCCTGATACTCCAACCGTGATCATGCCCAAGGCGCTCGCGGCATCTGAAGCCTCAGCGGGCGCGTTCGCCACCTCGCCCCCCTGACCCGCCACGGCAGCCCAGCGCGTCCGAGCGCGTTGCAGATGTGCGACTTCAATGGGTCCATCGACTTCTGTCAGCGCTTCATTGATGATTTTCAGGGCCTCGGCGGCATCGTGATGAACAAGCCCTAAATGACAACCGCGGGCCAAAGCCACAGCTGTCCGTTCAGCCCCGGTGACGGCATTCTCGGTGGCCCTACCGAAGTGTTCATCGGCCACCTCGGACATCCTCAGCGCCGATGCCGCCTGCGCCGCGATCCGGTGGCCATCGACCGATGCAGGCATGCGAGCGACGACCGCCTCGGCGGCACGTAGTGCAAGGCGTTCATCGAAGCTGGCCAACGCGTGCTCGGCGAGCGCGATCGTTGCTTCGGGGTCGATCTCCTCATTCAGGTCGAGGGCCAGGACATGTGCACGGCGCCGCGCTTCGGGTCGCTCTTGTGCGCCCTCAAGCAGCACCTGCACCACATCACGGGTGAGTTCATGCCACAAGACATCGGAGCAACGCGCGCGAAGAATCTCTGCATCCAGCGGATGTGACAGACGAAGCCACCCGTGCTCGGTGAACTCCAGGACATCGGCACGAGCCAGCGCTCGTCGATCGGATTCGTCGAGAGCATCGGCCGGGTACTCGCCAGCGATGGCTACCGAGGCCGCAGCCTCCAACGCCGCGTCGTTCAGTACGTCGAACCTTTCACCGACCAGGCGCGCCAACCGCGATGTCGGTGTCGGTGTGCCCTGCAACTCCCAGCCGTGGACGGTGTGGGCGAGGCGGCCTTCGTGAAGCGATCCGGTGATGATTTCTCGCAGGTGCAGTGGGTTTCCGCTGGCGATTTCGAGAATGCGAGGCCGGGTGTCCGGAGTCAGCGGTCCGCCCACCATGTGGATAGCGAGTTCATCGACGTCGGCGGCGGTCAATCCCTCGACCGCCACCTGGCTGAGTTCGCCACTGTCATACAGCGCCGTGATCTCTTGGGGAGCGTTATTGAGGTCATGAATGGTCATGACGGCTGGCAGTCCGGAAGTACGGATCAGAGCCGTGATGACAAAGAGAGAGGTGTCATCCAGTTGGTCAACGTTGTCCACCAACAGCACCGCTTGGGATCGCTGACGCGTGAAGAAGTCAATCAGCGCGGCTGGCGTGAACCGGTCTTCGGGAATGGAACCGGCCGTGCCGAGGAAGACGCCGAGTGGGATGGTCTTGCTGAGGGGGCTGGCTGAAAGTAGCGGCGCCAGCCGATGCTGGCTCTCGAAAGTAGCTGCAAGGGTTCGCAAGAGGTGAGTCTTGCCGATCCCAGCAGGGCCGGTCAGAATCAGCGCCCGCTTGTCGTCCAGGAGCGACAGCAGGGCGCTGGGGCGGTTTGAGGTCACCGACAACGCGGACGTGTCCCTTGGGATGTCGTCTGTGTTCCCGGGTTCACCCCGAGCCGTGCTTGCGGTGGGTAAACGTAGAAGCGATTCGGGCGGCTCCTCCCGCAATATCTGCATATGCAGTCCGCATAGTTCACCGCTTGGCTCGACACCGAGATGTTCGACGAAAATTCCTCGGGCACGGGAGAAGGTCTCCAAGGCTTCATGAGTGTTACCACCGCTGTACAGTGCCGTCATCAGTTGGCCCCAATGCCGTTCAAGAAACGGTTGCTCTTCGACAAGAACATGGAGTTCGGGCACCATCGCGGCGCCTCGTTCGAGCGCGAGGTCCACGTCGATGCGGTCCGCGAGTGCCGCAGCGTGCAGTTTGGCCAATCTCACCGATTCGATGTGTAGTGCGGCAACAGCGTGCAGGCCTTCGAGGGCGTCGCCGCGCCACAGCCCGAGTGCTTCATGCAGGCAATCGGCTGCCTGGTTGAGATCTCCATCGGCCAGGAGCCAACGGCTCTGCTTGTAGAGTCGCTCAAAACGCGCAGCATCAGTCCGGAACGTCGTCGGGTCGACACGGTATCCGCCGTGGAGGAACTCGATCTCGATGGGAAGCGTCGACCGTAACCGCGAGACCTGCGCTTGCAGGGCGTGGGCCGGATCGCGGAGCCTATCCTCGTCCCACAAATCGGCAATCACCTGCTCAGAGCGAAGCGGTCTACCGCGAGCAACTGCCAGCCTCGCCAGGAGCGCTTGCTGTTTGGCGCCACGTATCGGATGGTCACGTCCATCAACCCGCGCAGCCATCGGGCCGAGCACAAGAACGTCCAGCACCGCCACAAACCCCTCGACCCGACAAAACCAACACACTAGCAACGCTCACCTTGAACCGTTCCTCGATCCGGAATTGCAGGTTAAGAAGGACAATGGCAGTGAGCTGATCTGCTCCTACCTTCTCTGGAACATCCAGCGCTTCCACGAACATCCAGCGTCGAGCTCGTGTCTCGCGACTGACCCAGCGGAGCGAACCTCATTCGGCCTGTCGTGACGGCCCGCTCTCGCGTCGTGTGAGCGTCGCGTGAGCGGTTTCGCATAGGAATGGACACCGGTGTTGATGTGCGCTTGATGCATGTCCGCCTGGCACTGCCCGCAGTGGCGGACCCGACTGATCTCGTCGTCTTCGCCGGGGTTCGGCTCCCCGGCCGGCGCTTCAACACCCCGATTGATCACGCCGTGATCAATTCCCCAACAATCCCCCTGTGAGGTCCTAGATGAAACCAACGCGGCTCCTACGGCAACACACCCTGCCGTGGGTGACGGCTGCAATCCTCGTGTTGGGGTCGGCCGGCTGCGGTGGCTCCGACAACGAGATCGGCGACTCCGGCACGTCATCAACTTCCTCGTCATCTGGTACCGCCACGCCCAGCACTGACACTGAATCCGACGACACCGCTCCGGTTCTCGACCATGAGGAAGCCTTGGCCGCTGGATTCGATCACACGGCGGCAATCACGTGCGGCTACACCTACGACGAACAAGAACTTGCCGGTCTGAAGGCGCTGTCCCCAACCGGCGAGGTTCCGCCCGAGGCGACGATCTACCTCGATCGCGGCGCCATCTTTTGGGAAATCCCCGAACCCGACGGACGAACGTCTCACATACTCGCTCTGGACGGGTACCTCTACACCTGGAAGGTTCCAGGAGACAGCGACGGGGTGAAGAGTCGCGACACCACTAACGGCGGTGGCGATGAGCTCAAGGAACGCATGTCCCAGAACGCGCACGATTGCGTGGTCTACGGCGGCCCTTCGTCCATCTTTCAGCCACCCAAGGACATCACCTTCCAATCCCTTGGGTGAGCTCCAGGTTCGCCTGTCGGCGCCACCCTTTTGAGGCCCCAGGTGTTGGTGCAGTGCAAGCACGACAGGCCAGTTGAATTCAAGACTACCGACCGCAGACCCGTAAATAGTTGACGTGAGAAGGACAACGACGATGAAGACCACACGCACTGGCACCACGGAAGCAACCGGACCGAAGTGGGAGATTTCTTTCCATTCCAGTTCAGATGACACGTTGACTGTGGGGTCATGAGCAAATGATGAAGCCGCCTCACCGATATCGCCGGATTCTTGTGCTCGTTCCGATCGTGCCGATACTGCTGGTAACCGCATGTGGAGGGAGCGACGACATGCCAGTTGCCGAATCGACAGCTGTGGCCGCAGATACCGACTCGCTCGACGAGCCGGCCGAAGCTCAGGTCCCACAGGAGACGTGCGACTGGGCATCGCCAAAAGTCTCGGGCGTTGCAGAGGTGCCAGTCGGCCAGGACGGGGAGTTGGCGGAGGTGATCGTGGGGTCGTGGCAACATACCCACACCGATGAGGGGAACGGATTCGTGGCAACGACCAACGATCACCGTTATGTCTTTCCTTCGCCGGATCGCATGCTCTACTGCCAGCACGTCCCAGGTGCCACCGACCACGACGAGAACGCTGCCGACATCGTGTTGAACGGTACGACGATCGAGCTTCCTGGCGGAAAGTACAGTTACACCGTCACAGCGTGGGATGAAGACACCTTGGTGTGGGACAACCCTGTAGGCGGCGGGTATGTCTACCTGTTGCAACGTCGTTGAACGGCGGGACGTTCTTGGTCGCCTGTAACGCTGCCAGCCCCAGATAAACCTCCCAGTGCCGCTCAACTAAAGGTTGCTCCTCGGCCAAAGCATGAAGCTCGGGAATGATCTCGCGCTGCTTTCCCCTGGACAGATCGACATCGATCCGATCAATCAGCACACTGGCACGTATCTCCAGCCTCGCGGCCTCGGCCCGCAACACCGGCACGTTGAGGAAGCCCGTGAGTGCGGGCCCGTGCCAGAAGTCGAGTGATTCGTGCAGCGACCGAGCAGCCAGGTCGAGATCGCCGGATACCAGGAGTTGTGCGGCCTTTCGGCGGAGTTCCTCGAACGCGCAAAAAGCGTCTGCTGCACGCTTCCCCGCAACGGGAGCTCACGCTCTAGAACGAGGACGGTCACTGGCCCGAGCACACGAACGTCCAACATCATGCCGCCTGCCTCACCACCAGCACAGGTGTCAGGGTCAATCACTCTCAGTCGAAGATTGCAAACCTTTGAGCGCCGTCATCGCAGCACCGGCCTGGAAGAGTCTCAACGCGCCATAAGCCAGACCCGCCAGGGCGAGAATGCCGATGTAGAACCCGAAGCCAAGGTGACCGTCGCTCAGCCGCACGATCACGTAGATCAGGCCAAACACCACGGCGCCAGCTGACGCGGCCAACGACGCCAACTCTGCTTGTCCGTCGTTCAATGGCAGCACCCCGCCGGCACGGGCGCCCTCGATGGCCAGGAGCCCGATGACCAGCAGCCATGTGATCACGCCGAGGCCGTGCCAGCCGCTGGCGCTGGCGCCGCCGAAACCTCCGATGCTGATGTGGTACCACGGAAGGAAGCTGTTGATCAGCAGCACAACGCCTGCGCCGGCAACGATCTTGCGTGGCATCGAAATACCCGCCAGGCGCTCATTCATATTCATGGTCGGCAAACTCCTTCAGAAGATGGTCAACAGACCAGCGTGAAGTCATGCAAACACGAACCACTCACGTCGTGCTCACATGCGCTGATGTCCAGCCATCCTCGTCGGAGACGCTGAGCGGTCTACGAAATGCTGCTCGACCCGAAGTCAACGCTAACGCCCTGACCTGGGCCACGGAAACCAACAAGGCCCGAACCTCGGCCAAGGTTCCTTTGGGCCCAAGGTTCGAGCCTTGCGCATGAAGTACCCCCGGTGGGACTCGAACCCACACTTGGGCGATTTTAAGTCGCCTGCCTCTGCCATTGGGCTACGGGGGCCTGCCGCGTCTCACTGACACGCGAGCCTAGCGCGGTTAATTATCGCGGCGTACGCGCGACCCGCGGCCGCGGGGTGACCAGATTGTTCGCCGACACACCCAAATTAGGTGGGGACATAGTGAGGCGACTGCCTAGAGTGGCGCTAAAGGGTGACTGGCCAGTCTTAATCAGGTGGATCAGACGTGTCAAGAATGAAGTTGCCGCGGGGGCAGGCTTACCTCATCGCGCTCGCTGTCGTTGTCGTCATCGCGTTTTCGATCACGGTTGCCACCAGTGGTGAGACCGGCACTCAGAGCGCCGCGGACGAGTCCACGGTCTCATCGTCGTCGCCGCCATCAAGTTCACCTTCTGCGTCGTCGAAGTCGTCGGCGCCGAATAAGCCAAAAAGCCAGAGCGGCCCAAACTTCGAGATCAAGGCGCTCAAGTCTGGCGAAAAGCCGCCCCAGTTCATTATCTTCAGCTTTGACGGCGCGGGCAGCCACCAGAAGTGGCTGACCTTCAGCGCTACGGCAAAGAAGGTCAAGGCCCAGTTCACCGGATTCCTTACCGGGCTGTACCTCCTCGACGACGCACACAAATCGGCGTACGTCGGACCCGGGCACGCGGCCGGGAAGTCTTCGGTCGGCTTCGGCGGGACCAAGGACGAGGTCTACCAGATGATCAACGACCTCAATAAGGCGAAGGCCGCCGGTCATGAGATCGGCACGCACTTCAATGGACACTTCTGTGCCGGTGCGGAGCCCAGTGCTAACAAATGGGACGCCGCGGCATGGAACAGCGAACTCGACCAGTTCTTCTCCTTCCTGACCAACTATGCGCAAATCAACGGCTACACCGACGCGCCGAAACTGACGGTCACGCCCGCAGACATTCAAGGTGAGCGCACGCCCTGCCTTGAGGGCGACTCCGATCAGTACTTCCCGGCGCTCCTGGCACACAACATGCGCTATGACACAAGCAAAGTCAGTAACGGAATCCAATGGCCGACGCTGATCAACGGAGTCTGGGAATTCTGGATGCCGAGCGTGACGGTTCCCGCGCTTGGCACCAAGGTCATCGCGATGGACTACAACTTCTGGTACAAGTTCAACAAAGCGAAGGACGAACCCGGGCGGGCACCGGAGTTCACCAAGATGGTGCTCGACACCTATCAGTCGATGTACGCCGCCGCCCTGAACGGCAACCGGGCGCCATTGGTCATCGGCAACCATTTCAACAACTGGTCGGGAAATGCCTTCAACCCGGCCGTCGACGCCTTCATGGCGGCGGCCTGCAACAAGCCAGAAACCGTGTGTACGACGTACCAGAACGTCCTGAAGTGGATGGCCGTCCAGGACCCCGCCATTCTCGCCGGGCTGCTCGCCCAGCCTCCGACGGCTAACTAGACTGCGCCGCGGCCGAGCGATCCGTTACGGTTGAGACTGCCAACGCTGCCGAAGCGTTGAGATGTCGATAGATCGAGAGGAAGATCCCGTGGCTGGACTGGGCTCGAAAGTAGTTAGCGCGATCATCGCGATCCCCGTGCAGTCCTTCATCTCCAAGAAGATGGAGGCCTCGTGGCGCAGCGCCACCGGGACCGAGCCGCCCTCGTCCAAGCGACACAAGGAACAGCTCAAAGCAAAGAAAAAGGCCCTCAAGAACGACGAAGAACCGCCCACCGTCGAAGAGCCGGGCGTCGTCGACGCGCTCATGTGGGCCGCGCTCACGGCGATGAGTGTCATCGCCGTGCGCGTCATCGCCGAACGCAGCGCGGAAGAGGTATCCCGCTGGGTGACCGGCAAGAATCCGCCGTCCGAGAAGCGCGATGCGGTGCACGGCGCGGGCGACGCGGGCGAGACCGCCGGGCTCACGATGAACAAAAAGGTACTCAAGTAGGCACCACCGGCGACGCAGAACACACCGCGCTAACCTTCATTCCCCTTGCCCGACCTCGGTAGAGAAGCGCAGAATCATCTTTGCACTGACTGGTCAGTTTAAGGAGATTTGCGATGAGGGTCGTCGCTCGGGACGTATCGGTCGACGGCCGGTACGAACCGCTGGTCCCCCCGACCTCGCTGATCGCGGAGGCGGGCACCGTCACCTACGTCGCCGGCTACCCGGGCGCCGGCTGCACTGCACTAGGGCTCGCGCTCACCGGGCGGATCACGCTGTCGTCCGGCACCGTCGAGGCGGAAAACTTGCACGCTCCACTGCCGGCATCCAGCGCGCTCGTGGACTCCCCTGACGTCACCGCTCCCGGTGACGAGTTGAAGGTGCGCGAGCTTGTCGCCGAGGACCTCGCGTTAGCCGGACGCCAGTCGGGGCGCAAGGCAGTACGCCTATGGCTACGCGACCGCAACCTCGAGGCCATCGCCGCCGACCCGATCGAGATCGTCCCCTCCGCCACCCGTACGTCGATCCTGTGCGCGCTAGCCGTCGAGCGCCGCGGCGTCCAGCTGCTCGTGCTGGACTGCCCGGACCGGTTCGGTGGCAACCCGCACGCCTGGCAGCAGATCGCCACGTCGTACGCCGAGGCAGGACTCGCGGTAGTTGTGCTGTGCGACCGGCGTTCCATCGAGCTGCTCGGCGTCGCGGCGTACGCCATCGGTGCGACCGATCTGCCCGACCAACCCGACACTCCCGACCTGCCTGACGAACCTGCGTCCAGCACCGACGAATCACCCACGGACTGACACATGATTGCGCTACGCCTAGCCTTCAACGAACTACGCCGGATCACCACCGGGAAACTACCGAAGCTCGCGATCGCCGCGATGCTGCTGGTGCCGGTGCTCTACTCGGCGACGTATCTGTATGCCAACTGGGATCCGTACGGCAAGCTGCAGAACGTCGACGCGGCCATTGTCAACTCCGACCAGCAGATCACCGAGAGCGACGGCACGATCGTGCACGCCGGCGCCGACGTCGCTACCGAGCTCAAGACGAGCGACACCTTCAAGTTTCATGTGGTCAGCGCCGAGACCGCCGCCAAGGGAGTTGAGGACGGCACGTACGCATTCTCATTGACGATCCCGTCAACCTTCTCGCGCGAACTGACCTCGGCGGAGAACTTCAAACCACAGCAGGCGACTCTCAAGGTCACGACGAACGACGCCAACAACTATCTGGTCGGCACGATCGCGGACAAGGTCAGCTCCTCGGTTCGTTCAACTGTCGCCTCCACCATCGGCGAGGAGTCGGCCAATAAGTTCCTGCTTGGCTTCTCCGACGTCCACTCCCAGCTGCTCAAAGCGGCGGACGGCGCCGACCAACTCGCCGCCGGCGCCGCCCAACTCGCCAGCGGCGCGGATCAACTTACCGATGGCGCCGCGCAGGCCGCGTCCGGCGCCAGCGCGCTCGCGACCGCTCAACAACAGCTCGCCGACGGCGCGAATCAGCTCAACTCCGGTTCCGGTGCCCTTGCTGACGGTGCCAATGCCCTGGCCACCGGCACGTCGACACTGGCCGACGGCCTGGGCCAGCTCGAGGCCGCGACGCAAGGACTGCCGTCGTCCGCCGCGCAGCTCGCCGATGGCGCCCAGCAGGTCGCCGCGGGCAACGCACAACTCGCGCAATACTCAGCGACATTGGCTAATGCGGTCAACCAGGCCGTCGCCGACGCCCCGGCGGTGCGCGCACAGCTGACCCAGTCATTGGTCGATGCGGGCGTTCCGGCAGATCAGGTCGCGGCAATCACCGCCGCATTGGATCAGCTCATCAACCCGATCAGTCAGGGCGTCGCTCAGTTGCAAGTCGCGAACGGCAAGATACAACAGCTCGGCACCGGCGCCTCGCAGGTCGCGGACGGCGCGGCACAACTCGCCGACTCCGCGCCGAGCCTTGCATCCGGAATCGCGCAGGCCTCGGAAGGGGCTGCGGCAGCCAACTCCGGCGCCGCCGAACTCGCGTCGGGCGCCGCGAAGCTACATTCGGGAGCCGGCCAGCTTGCCGACGGCGAGCAGCAGGCCGTCACGGGAACGGACAAACTCGCAGACGGCACTTCGCAGCTCGCGAGCGGCGCGGGCGAGGTGTCTACCGGCGCGCACAAACTCGCCGATGGCGCGGGCGAACTGAGCAGCCAGCTACGCAGCGGCGCGGGCGAGGTGCCCAATCCTGACGCATCCACCCGCGCGAAGACTGCTGACCAGATCGGCAATCCTCTTGAAGTACAGAACACGGCCGTGTCGTCGGCCGGCAACTACGGCGCCGGGCTGGCGCCGTTCTTCCTTGCACTGAGCATGTGGATCGGCTCGTTTGTGTTATTCCTCCTTGTCCGCCCACTGTCCAACCGCGCACTCGCCTCAGGCGCGTCGGCGTTCCAGATCGCGTTCGGCGGGTGGCTGCCGTCGGCCGTCATCGGGATCGGACAGGCGATCGTCGTGTACGTCGTCGCGACGGCGCTCGTCGGCATCGATCCGACGTACGGCTGGCTGACCTTCGGAATCCTCGCCGCTGCGGCGTTGTCTTTCACCGCGCTCCTGCACGGTATCAATGCGAAGTTCGGCGCCATCGGCAAGTTCATCGGCCTGGTCCTGCTCATTTTGCAGCTAGTCAGTGCCGGCGGAACGTTCCCGTGGCAGACAATCCCCGGGCCGCTGCACATCCTGCACCAGATCCTGCCGCTCGGGTACGTCGTCGACGCGCTGCGGCACACGATTTACGGCGCCTACCTCCCCGCGCTCGGCACCGACTTGATGGTCCTTGGGATCTACCTGGTCCTCGGACTCGCGTTGTCTACCTGGGCGGCACGCTCGGACCGCCGATGGTCGCTCAAACGTCTACGTCCCGAGCTGGTGCTCTAATGAGCGTGACCGGAGCGGACAAGCCAGCCCGAGGAGTCAGCGCACGGACCCTCGCAACTCGAGAGAAGCTGTACGCCGCGGCGACGAAGCTCATCGGCGAACGCGCCGTGGAGCAAGTCAGTGTCGACGAGATCGCTGCGGCCGCAGGCGTCGCCAAAGGCACCGTCTACTACAACTTCCACAGCAAAGACGCGCTCATCGCGGCCCTGATCGACGACCGCGTGAGTCTGCTGGTCGCGAGCATGAAAGACGCAGCGCGCGCCGACGACCCGCACTTAGCGGTTCGCGCGATGACCGAATCAGTGCTGTCCTTCATCGAGGCCAATACCGCCTTCGCGCAGCTCTTGGCGACCGAGCTGTGGCGCTCGCGCAGCACGTGGCACGACCAGTTGGCCGCCATGCGCGAAGAGCTGCTGGCGATCGCTGAGGCGCTCATAGAGCGAACCCCGACGCTACGGCGGCTTCATCCAGACCTGCCGGCCAGGGTCGCGGCCGCCGGCATGTGGAGCACGACGTTCGTCATTGCGCTGGACTGGCGGGTCTACACACCTGAGCGGCCGCGCGCCGAAGTGCTCGAGACCGTCATGCTCATCCTCGGTGCGAGTGATTAGTCGAGCGTGACCTCGTCGTACTGGCCGGTTGCGACCGCCGCCATATTGTCCAGTTGTGTTGTGCCGTAGTCGAAGTAGTCTCCATGGTCACCGTCCGTATCGGTGTCGAAGACCGTGCCGCCAAAGGACTCGCGCGCCGGGTTGTGGCCAAACCAGGCGCCGTCCGGCACTCCGAGGGTTGAACCTGCCTTCATATCGAAGAAGTCATTGGCGTTGCTAATCGCATCGTCGGGCAGTAGCCCGACATAAACGTGGCTACCGTCCATGTTGAGCTCGTCCACATTCTTGACGCCGACGCCAGGCGATCCGACGAAGATCACGTCATCAGCGATCAAATCACCCGATTCCAGTGCCGCCCCGACCACCAGCGATCCGTAGGAGTGTCCGATCACGGTGACATGCGGATCGGCGCCGGTGGCCACAAGATTGGACTCGGTGTAGCCCGCGATATCGGCCGCGAGCTCCGGTGCCGCTTCATTTGCGTAGATAGGTAGCGATGCATCGGGAAGCGTGTCGGGTGCGTCCATCCCCAAGTAGGCGATCACCGACTTCTTCGAGTCCGGATCCACATCGTTCATCTCCGCGTAAAGATTGCCGCCGGAGCCGACGTAGTCGCTCATGGTCCGGGCGCTGCTCGTCGTGCCCGGCACGATCACGGCGATGTCGGCGGCCTCATCGGGGTTGCCGATCGCGATGACCGCTTCCCCATCATCGGCCGATCCCAAGTCGTCGTAGTCCAAAAGATAGGTCTTGATCGCCGTACCGTCGGCCATCGCGACGGCCTTCGCGCCGTCTTCGACGCCGTGGATGTTGGCTTGCTTCACTTTCAGCGCGGCGAGTACCGGCAGCACTCCGGCAAGCTCGTCTGCGGCGCCCGGGTTGGAGGCCCGGATATCGGGATGGTCGAACACGTCGCTCGCAACGCTCACACCGAGGATCTGCATAAGCGACGCCTTCTGCGTTTCGACCATGGCTACTTGGGCGTCGATGCTGGACGCATCGTCGGTGAGCTCGCGCCTGTTGACTAGATTGAGCACGAGCGCCGGCAGCCCGTGCATCATCGACAGCGCGGCCCCTTCGTTGTCGATCAGCCAGACCTTTTCTGCGGCGCTGCGTTCGTTCCACCACTGTTGCACTTGTCCTGGTGGTGCCGATGCACCAGGCATTCCCGTCGTCAGCGACACGTACGCCGGATCATTTCCGAGTGCGGCGCCGTCATTAAGGGCGGCCGGCGGGACGTAGCCGTAGTCTTCCTGCAGCGTAGCGAGATGGTCGGTCAGGAACGCGTCGTACCCGTCGACGACCGCGTTTACCGAGGTAGCCGTCGTGTTGATCGACGCGAGTGCAGCTTGCGCGCACTGCTCATGCAGCGCCGCGTCATTGGCCGGGTCGTACGGTACGGCGCACTCATACATCGACGCCGCGGTCGCGATCTCGGCGTACATCATGTCTAGGAGCGAGTTCAATTTTGCCTGTACCAAATGGATCTGGCTACCAACCTCCGACAGAAGGCCGCCGATCAGATCGAGTTGGGCCGAGTTGACGTCGAGGGTGTCCTTGGTCGCGGTAACCTCGGCCATGAGCTGGACGGGGGTCTTGTCGTCGATCATGCCCGCAGCATCAGCGAGCTGCGCCGCTTCAAGCGCACACATCGCAGACTCCGCCGTACTGGCGCCGGCAGCCCGAAACACCGCGCCCAACGCCTCGACCTCGACCGGATTGGCGACCAGCACAGACTCGCAGATCGCTAGCGGATTGGCGATCGCGTAACCGACCAGACTGTCGAATGTAATTGGGGCTGCCATCGCCACGTCCTTGAACCGAGTTGTCAGATCACTTGCTCGATCACGAAGTTACGCAGTACGCACGACAGGACGCGCCGCATCACGGCGGCTCTGTGGATGACACGCTGCTCTGTGGATAACCAATCTGGTCGGAGCCCGGGACGGTAGCTAGCCGATCGACAGCGCGATGCCATGCAGGATGTCGGTCTCGCTGGCAGTCAGTTCAGCGAATTCGAGCTCCTGCATGACCGTGTCCAGGATGAGCGCACCGGCCGCGATCACGTCGACACGGCCCGGGTGCATGACCGGGATGTCCCGCTTGGTGGCAAAGTCCGCCCGGGTCAACATCTCAGTGATTTCCGCGATCTGCGCGGCCGATACGACGGACTGGTGGATAGCGGCGGCGTCGTACGCGGGAAGCCCGAGCGCAATACCGGCAATGGTCGTCACGGTCCCCGCGACCCCGACGATCTGGGCCGCGTCGTCGAAGTCGACCTGTCCCCGGGCCTCGTCGATCGCCACCACGACATCTGAACGCACAGCGGTCAGCTCATCGGCAGTAGGAGGGTCATGCTTAAGGTGACGTTCGGTAAGTCGAACGCAGCCCATGTCGGTCGAATGCGAGCCGCGTACCTCACGGTCGCCGACGACGAACTCGGTCGACCCGCCACCGATGTCTATCACCAACCTGCGGACGCTCGGATCGAGCCCGACGGTCGCCCCGGCGAAGGACAGCTGCGCCTCTTCGCGGCCGGTGATCACCTCGGGCCGTACGCCGACCGACGCACGCGCGAGCTCGATGAAGTCGCCACTGTTGCGAGCATCGCGACTGGCACTAGTAGCGACCATACGCACGGTTTCCGGCTGGAACTTCTCGATCTGGACTGCGAACGAGGACAACGCCACGGCACTGCGGTCCAACGCTTCGGCGCTGATCAATCCCGTGGCGCCGAGGCCGGCACCGAGCCGGTTAGTCTCCATCAACCGACACAACTCGACAACGCGACCATCGACGACATCGCCTATAAGCAGCCGAATCGTGTTGGTCCCGCAGTCGATGGCCGCGACCCGGCGGCTCGTCATGCTTTGCGGGGCTTCTTGGGCAGCGGCGCCTCGACATCGACGCAGGGCCCAGACTTCCACCATTCGGGGAGAGCAGCGAGCGCCTCGTCGCCGAGCGGATTGACACCGGGCCCGGCAGCGAGTGAGTGCGCGACGAGCACGTGCAGACATTTGACCCGGTCTGGCATGCCGCCGGCGGTGATCGCGTGGCCAAGTGACTCCATCGAGTCGCGCCGCGCGAGGTAGTCCTCATGGGCCGCGCGATACTTCGCGGCGAGATCCGGGTCGGTGCCGAGCCGGTCGGTCATCTCACGCATCATCCCGCCGGCCTCAAGCGTGCCGATCGCGGACGCGGCGCGCGGGCAGGTCAAGTAGTACATCGTCGGAAACGGCGTACCGTCCTCCAACCGCGGCGAGGTCTGTACGACATCGACCAGGCCGCACGGGCAACGATGCCCGACCGCACGCATCGCACGCGGCTCACGGCCGAGCTGGTGATGGACGGCCACTCGATCCTCGTCGGTCAACGGTTCGTGCTGCTCACGCGAGTCGGTCATTTGCCCTTGTCGGCTTCTTCGATCGACTTCGCGAGGTCGGTCAGCGCCGAGCCGGCCTGTTTCTTCTTCTCTTTTGCGGTCTTTTTCTTCTTCGTGTCTGTCGGTGAACCGGGGCCGTTGTTGGATACGACGTACACCTTGTCCCCAGGCAAGACATAGTTGAGTCGCTCGCGAGCCTGCGCCTTGATGTAAGTCGGGTCATCGAGGAGCTGATTCTTATCAGTCAGCTTGCTGATCTGCTGTTTGCGATCTGCGATCTGCTGCTGCAGCTGGTCGATCTGTGACTTCTGGTGAAGGTAGTTGGATACCGGCAGGATCAGCAGTAGTACGACACCGATCACTAGGATGCTAAGCACGATCGTCCGGCCGGTGATACCGCCGGGCCTACTGCGCGCCCGGGATGCGGTGGCGGGCGTGACGCGGGTGGGCTGCGCCGCGGTGCGTCGTACGCGCGTTGGTCGATCCGCCGGACGTTTGGTCGGCCGGCTCGTGGCGCGCGCCGACGGACGGCTCGAGCGAGCGCGAGACGCCGAGGACCGGCCGGAGGTTGCCGCCGGCCCCCGCCGCGACGAGCGGCGGGGTGCTGGCGACCGGGACGAAGATGATGCCATCGGAGTGTGGTGTGCCCTTACTTGCTCGCGAAGCGGGGAAATGCGCCACGGCCGGCGTATCGTGCCGCGTCGTCGAGCTCTTCCTCGATCCGCAACAGCTGGTTGTATTTGGCGACCCGCTCGGACCGAGCCGGCGCGCCGGACTTGATCTGGCCGCAGTCGGTGGCGACGGCTAGGTCGGCGATCGTCGTGTCCTCGGTCTCCCCTGAGCGATGCGACATCATGCAACGGTAGCCGTTGCGGTGCGCGAGGTTGACCGCGTCGAGAGTCTCGGTCAGCGTGCCGATCTGGTTGACCTTGACCAGAAGTGCGTTGGCGGCGCCGGCGTCGATGCCACGCTGCAGACGCTCGGGGTTGGTGACGAACAGATCGTCGCCGACGAGCTGGACCTTGTCGCCGAGCTGCGCGGTCAACGCGGCCCAGCCGTCCCAGTCCTCCTCGTCGAGGGGGTCTTCGAAAGACACAATCGGGAAGTCCGCCAACAGCGACTCGTAGTAGGCCACCATCTGGTCGGCGGTTTGCTTCTTGCCTTCAAAGGTGTATTTGTTCTTTGCGCAGAATTCCGTCGCCGCCACGTCCAGCGCGAACGCGATGTCACTGCCTACCTTGAAACCGGCCTTCTCGATCGCGGTGCTGATGAGCTCGAGGGCTTCGCGGTTGCCTGCCAGGTCGGGCGCGAACCCGCCTTCGTCGCCGAGCCCGGTTGACAGACCCTTGGTCTTGAGGACCGCCTTGAGGGAGTGGTAGACCTCGGTGCCGTACTGCATCGCCTCGGAGAACGACGCGGCCCCGATCGGCGCGATCATGAACTCCTGCACATCGACGTTGTTGTCGGCATGCGCGCCGCCGTTGACGATGTTGAACAACGGCACCGGAAGTACGTGGGCGCTGGGCCCGCCGACGTACCGGAAAAGCTGCAACTCGGCGCTCTCGGCGGCGGCGCGGGCCACGGCCAGCGAGACCCCGAGCATCGCGTTGGCGCCGAGCTTGGACTTGTCCTTGGTGCCGTCAAGCTCGTTCAGACGCTGGTCGATCAGACGCTGTTCTTCCGCGTCGTACCCGACCAGTTCCGGTCCGATAACGTCGAGGACCGCGGTAACGGCCTTGAGTACGCCCTTGCCGCCGTAACGCTTCTTGTCGCCGTCTCGTAGCTCCACGGCCTCGAACGCGCCGGTGGATGCACCACTGGGTACGGCCGCCCGCGCGAAGGTGTCATCGTCGAGCACGACCTCGACCTCGATCGTCGGATTGCCCCGCGAGTCGAGTATTTCGCGTGCACCGACTGCCTCAATGCTGGCCACAGAAACTCCTTAGAGATGGGTTATCACGCCGCGCCGGGGCGTCTGTACAACGATATCGACCATATGGCGCTGCGTCGCGACGGCATACCGTGTGATCTGCGACCGATCTGCAGGCACCGCGCACGCCGGGACTACTCGGCGCCGGCAGCCTTCCGTACTACGCGGCGTAACGCGAGCTCCGGGTCAACACCGACGGCCGAGGCCTGCTCGGCCAACTGCAATAGGTCGCGGCCGATACGCTCTTCGGCATCCTCGGGCGGGCCGTCGAGCTCGAGACCGGTTCCGGCGCGCGCTGCTCGGCGAAGGACCGCGGCCGCCAGTGATAGTGCGGGCTGTGCCCACACCACCCCGTCGTACGTCCCGGTCCGCCGCTTCTCCGAGGCCTTGATCGTCTCCCAGTTTGCGTTGACCTCGTCCGCGCCGTCGACGTGCACGTCGGCGAAGACGTGCGGGTGGCGGCGTACGAGCTTGTCGGCCAACTCGTTCGCGACGTCGTCGACCTGCCACGGGTCGGTCGAGTGTTCCGCTGCGATCCGAGCGTGAAACAGCACCTGCAGCAAGACGTCGCCGAGCTCCTCCCGAAGGTGGTCACGATCGCCCGAGTCGATCGCGTCAACGGCTTCGTAGGCCTCTTCCAGCAGGTATTTCTTCAGCGACTGGTGCGTCTGCTCGGCGTCCCAGGGACATCCGCCGGCGCTTCGCAGCCGGTCCATGATCTGCACCGCACGCGCAAGCCCCGTGAGGTCAGCCACCAGTGGTGGCACCGGGAACAGCCGGCTGCGCCGGCGCGCTGGACTTTTTCTTCGCCGGCGGCGTCTTGAACGTCGACGGCGAGGAACCGGTGATGCTCGGCAGGTCCTGGCTCGGGCTCTGCAGCGTGCCGTAACGCGGGTTGACCTTGATGTTGAGCTTCTTAGCGAGCTTGGCGGCCGCGGTCAGTCCGGCCTGGCTGATCTGCTGCTGCGCCTGGCTCTGCGCCTGCGCCTGCAGCTGGTCGGCGGGCAGGTTGGTGATGGCGGCGACCTGCACGAGCAACGTGGTCCCCTGCCCGGACGAAATCGCGGCGAACCCGCCTTGTGGAACGCCGGCCAGTGCCTGCTTGATCTGGGCGGGCTGTTGCGACAGATCCACCGACGGCTCTTCGAGCGGCTGCGGGCTGCCGTCCGTCGCCGGACCTAGCGCTGCGCCGAGCTTGTCGAGGGTAGTGGTGCCTGCCTTCAACTCATTCAAGTAGCCCTCTGCCTCCGCGTCCGGCGCGAGAACATAGCGAAGATCGAGCTTCTTGGAACTCCCGGCCAAGGTCTGTGCAGCGGCCGCGGTCAGCTCGGCTTCGGTCTTGCCCAGCGACCGCTCACCGAGAGCGATGGAGACCAGGCCCTTCTCGGCCTCCTCGTGAATCGCCTCAACGGTGTACAGGGTGCCGCCCGCCGCCACGGACTTCTGCAGTTCCTCGGCCGTCTGACCCTGGAATAGGGTCTTCTCGAATGCTTTGATGTCTGCAGCGGAGTTGGCGATCCCCTGCTTTTTAGCGATCTGCCGCATCGCGTCGCTCTGGATCATCTGGGTCAGGAGGGTCTGCCGATAGGTCGCACCCTCTTTCTTCGCCTTTTTGCCGATGACCGGGTCGCTGTAGGCCTCCTGCACCGCCTTGTCGAACTGTGTCACGGTGATGGTCTGGCTACCCACCTGCGCGACGATGTCATTGGAGTTGGAGCAGGCGCTCAGCCCGGCGGCCCCGATGAATAGACCGAGGATGCCTCCGATAAGGCGACGACGTGCTGATGCGGCCACTGAGAATGATCCTTCCGAGAACTGCAGATACGACGGTCCACTTTCTCACACAACCCTAAGTGAGGTACGACGGCTACGGGCGCGACGTGATTCGATATACCCGTGCCTGATCACTCCGCTCCTGATACCGACCCGTCCAACTCCAAAATGTCTGATCCAGATGTTCGGATCCAACACGATGGCGAAGAACACGACAGCGGCCACAATGACCGCCTCAACTGGCTGCGCGCCGGCGTACTCGGCGCCAACGACGGCATCGTCTCGGTCGCCGGACTCGTCGTCGGTGTAGCCGGCGCCACCACCAACCAGGGCACCCTGCTCACCGCAGGAATTGCCGGAATGGTCGCGGGCGCGGTGTCGATGGCCCTCGGCGAGTACGTCTCGGTCAGCAGTCAGCGAGATGCCGAGCGCGATCTGATCGCCAAGGAAAAACTGGAGCTGCACGAAGACCCGGAGGCCGAGCTGGCGGAACTGGCCGCGATCTATGAGAAGAAGGGTCTTCATCCAACGACCGCACACCAAGTTGCTCAGGAGCTGACCGAGCACGACGTCCTCGCCGCGCATCTCGACGCCGAGCTGGGCATCGACCCCGACGACCTAACCAACCCGATCAACGCGGCCATCGCCTCGGCGATCGCGTTTACGATCGGCGCCGCGCTGCCGCTCGCGGCCATCTTGCTGCCGCCGCCGGCGTGGCGTGCGGTCACCACCTTCGTCGTCGTACTGATCGCGCTGGCCATCACCGGTTACGTGAGCGCGGCGATCGGCGGCGGCTCCCGCCCGCGCGCGACTCTCAGGTTGGTCGTCGGCGGCGCCGTCGCCATGGCCGCGACGTACGGCATCGGCACGCTTTTCAATACGCCGGTCAGCTGAGGCACACGAGACATCCTGCGCAAACGGACATACCGCGCGGCATATCGGTACAAATGTGCCGCTGCGCAGCAAGAAGTCCCGCATCGTGCTGCGAAATAGCACATATGTGCCATTAAGGTGCGCGATCAGGTTCATCAGCCTTCCGTACGCGCCTCTCGTCCCGGCCGCGTTCGTCGCTTTCGCAGTCGTCGGGTGCAGCAGCTCTTCTCCGGACGATGACCCAACGCCGAACCCATCTACTGGCGCCCCGGCGTCAGCGTGACCGTCGACTGCGGCGATTCCAGGCCTAGCGGCTCCGAGAGTCCGACGCCTGTTAGACGGTTGCTGGCACGGGCACGAGATCGGTCAGTACGCCGCGGGCCCAGTCGATGACCGCCTGGTTACGCAGCGGCGGCGAGGCGAGCCCGGCGCCTTCGGTGGGACGTGGAATCGCCACGACGGCCGGCCCGGACTTGTAGTTGGAGCCCTTGTAGAGGCGGGCGAGCTTCATCTGCGCCGCATCGCCAAGGCTTATCGGACCAAATCGAATTTGCTTGCCCTGGGTCGAGATCTCGGTGACGCCGAGCTGCGTAGCCAACGCCCGGAGCTTGGCCACCGAGATGAGGTTTTCGATCTCGACCGGCACCGGCCCGTAGCGGTCGGCAAGCTCCGCACGAACCTGGTCAGCGACGGCGTCGTCGGTCACCGCGGCGATCTTGCGGTAGACCTCGAGTCGCAGCCGCTCGCCTTCGATGTAGTCATGCGGCACGTGCGCGCTGACCGGCAGGTCGATGCGTACGTCGACGGACTCTTCGGTCGGAGCGTCACCGCGGTAGTCCGCGACGGCCTCACCGACCATCCGCACGTACAGGTCGAACCCGACCCCGGCGATGTGACCGGACTGCTCACCGCCGAGCAGGTTGCCGGCGCCGCGGATCTCCAGGTCTTTCATGGCGACGGCCATGCCGGCGCCGAGCTCGGTGTTCTGCGCGATCGTCGCTAACCGGTCATAGGCCGTGTCGTTGAGTGGGCGGTCCGGTGGATACAGGAAGTAGGCGTAGGCGCGCTCGCGTGAACGGCCGACGCGCCCTCGGATCTGGTGCAGTTGAGACAACCCGAGTAGGTCGGCGCGCTCCACAATCAAGGTGTTGGCGTTAGGGATGTCAAGGCCCGCCTCGATGATCGTGGTCGCGACGAGTACGTCGTACTCCCGCTCCCCGAAGCCGAGCATGATGCGTTCGAGCTCGTCCTCGCCCATCTGTCCGTGCGCGACCGCGACCCGCGCCTCGGGAACGAGGTCGCGAATGTGCGCGGCGGCCTTGTCAATCGACCGGACCCGGTTGTGCAGGTAGAAAACCTGGCCGTCGCGCAGCAACTCCCGTCGGATCGACGCGACGAGCTGCTTGTCGTTTTGCGCGCCCACGAACGTCAGGATCGGGTGCCGCTCCTCCGGCGGAGTCAGCATCGTCGACATCTCCCGAATGCCGGTAAGACTCATCTCCAGGGTGCGCGGGATCGGCGTCGCGGACATAGTGAGCATGTCGACCGCGGTGCGGATCTGCTTGAGGTATTCCTTGTGCTCCACCCCAAACCGCTGCTCCTCGTCGACGATGACTAGTCCGAGATCCTTGAACCGCGTGGTCGGCTGCAGGAGTCGATGAGTGCCGATCGCGACGTCAATCGTCCCGTCCGCGACACCTTCCATCGTGGCCTGTACGTCGGCCTGCGGGGTAAAGCGGGACAACTCGGCGATCTTGACCGGGAACTGGCTAAAGCGTTCGGAGAACGTCTGAAAGTGCTGCTGCGAAAGCAAAGTAGTGGGCACCAGGATCGCGACCTGCTTGCCGTCCTGCACTGCCTTGAAAGCCGCACGCACGGCGATCTCGGTCTTGCCGTAGCCCACGTCGCCGGAGATCACCCGGTCCATCGGGACCGACTTCTCCATGTCGCTTTTGACTTCGTCGATTGCGGCGAGCTGGTCTGCGGTCTCGACGTACGGAAACGCGTCCTCAAGCTCACGCTGCCATGGAGTGTCCGGCCCGAACGCGTGTCCGGGCGCCGACGTCCGTGCCGCGTACAGCCGGATCAGCTCGCCGGCGATCTCCTTGACCGCCTTGCGGGCGCGGCCCTTCGTCTTCGCCCAGTCCGAACCACCGAGTTTGTTGAGCGACGGCGCCTCACCGCCAACATAACGCGTCACCTGGTCCAGCTGATCGGTCGGCACGAAAAGCCGGTCAGCGGGCTGACCGCGCTTACCTGCGGCGTACTCGATGGTGAGGTATTCGCGCTCACCACCGTTGACCGTGCGACGCACCATTTCGACGTATTTGCCGACGCCATGCTGCTCGTGAACGACGAAGTCGCCCGGTTGCAGCTGCAGCGGGTCGACCGCGTTGCGTCGACGAGAGGGCATCTTGCCCGTCGGCTTGCTGGCCTGGCCACGGGAGCTGGTCAGGTCAGACTCGGTAATCACGACGAGCCCGGCGGTCGGCGCGACGAAACCGGCGCCAAGCATCGCAGTCGTGACAGTCACGACGCCTGGGCGAAACTCGCAGCCGTATTGGG
Organism: Antricoccus suffuscus; assembly: GCF_003003235.1. NCBI lineage: Bacteria > Bacillati > Actinomycetota > Actinomycetes > Geodermatophilales > Antricoccaceae > Antricoccus > Antricoccus suffuscus. Next base: position 76,926 of record NZ_PVUE01000007.1, on the reverse strand, counting down.
CGGGGACGTCCGCGTCGGCAAATCGCTCGACGGCTCGCTGCGCCGTACCGTGGCCGGCGAAGGTGACCACGACGGTCCAGCCGTCGGCCAGGTAGCCGCGCACATCGCTCATTAGCCGCTCTGGGTCGCCGACGTATTGTTCGACGGCGTGCGCATCGAGTGCGGTCTCGCCCTCGATGTCACCTTCGCTGAGCGGATCGAGCTCCCACCACAACTGACCACTCGCCTCAGCGGCCTCACGGACCTCCTCGATGCTGCGGTACGCCGCCGCTCCAAGGTCGATCGGAGCGTCACCGCCACCGGCCGCGACCGCCCACGAGGCGTCGAGGAACTCCTGGCTTGAGTGCACCATCTCGATGGCGCGGGCGTGCGCGCGTTGCGGGTCGCAGACCAGCACCAACGAGCCGGCCGCGAGCTCCTCCACGAACAACCGCAGCCCGCCGTCCTCGGACACAAGCACGGGGATCAGCGACTCCATGCCTTCGACCGCGGTCCCCTCGCTGATCGGCTCCAGCATCTCGGCGAGGTCGGGGTGTTCGCGCAGCAACGCGCCAGCCCGTGCTCGGACGTCGTCGGTGAGTAACAGTTCCCGACAGGGTGGCGCCCATAGTGCTTCGGGCGCCTCGCCGAGCGAACGCTGGTCGGCAACCGAGAAGTAGCGCATCTCATCGACGTCGTCGCCCCACAGCTCCACCCGCACCGGATGCTGCTCCGTGGGCGGGAATACGTCGACGATGCCGCCTCGAACCGCGAACTCGCCGCGCTTCTCAACCATTTCGACCCGGCTGTATCCGGTGGCAACGAGCGCCCGGACGATGTCGTCAAGCGGAATAGTGTCGCCGGCCTTGAGATTGACCGGCGAGACGTCACCGAGGCCGGAGATGATCGGCTGCAGCATGCTGCGGATCGGGGTGACCACGACGGACAGCGCGCCGTGCTCTTCCGGGTGCGCAAGCCGGCGCAGCACCGAGAGCCGCTCGCCGACCGTGTCGGCGCGGGGCGACAGCTTCTCGTGTGGGAGCGTTTCCCACGATGGGAAGTGGCCCACTTCCCCGGCGTCCAGCAAGCTGCCGAGCGCCTCGGTGAGCAGTTCGGCGTCACGGTTAGTTGCCGTCACCGCGATCACCGGTTTGCCTGAAAGCCGTGCGGCGGTGGCCGCGATCACGAACGGCTGCAGGGGCTGCGGGCATCGTAGCGTCAGCTCGCCACTACCGTCCCCGCTGCTGAGTGTCTCGAGCGCCTGCGCAAGCGCAGGGTCGCCTTGGAGTGCGTGCAGCGTGCCGCGCAAAGTTACGGCTTCTTGGTGCTCGGCGGTCACGTGACACTCCCACTAATCGATACAACGCACACAAACGTACCCCTCCAAAACGACAGTTCTCGACGGGCGAGATACCGAGCTTGAAGGGGTACGTGTGATTTTACGTCCAGAAAAACTACGGCTTCTGGCCCTCGACCGAGCGCTTCAGCACAGCGCCAGCACTGACCTTGACGCCGAACTTCGCCGGTACGGCGATCTCCTCGCCGGTCTGGGGGTTGCGCGCCGTACGGGCCGAGCGGGTGACCCGCTCAAAGGTGAGGAAGCCCGGAAGCTTGATCGCGTCGCCGCTGTTCATCGCCTCGCCGGCGACATCGGCAAGCGAGGACAGGACAGCGTCGACATCTTTGTTCGCGACATCGGTCTTGCCCGCGATCGCCTGGATGAGTTCAGATCGATTCATCTGTGTGATTCCTACTTTCAGGGTGATGACTTCACGAGTACCCGAGGAAGTAAACAGCATCTTTGACCCGGGCCGGGCGCAAAACTCCGGACAATTGGCCGAAGCAGTGCATCTAACATCACGTTTTGACTGCCGCTGCGATTTCGCCAAAACGAGCGTGCCGCGCGTCGCCGGGACGCTACTTCTCAACTATGGCGGCGAATCGCCGCCTCAATCTCCGCAACGCGTTCGGGTCGGCAGATAAATAGATCCTCAATCGAGGTCGACCGTTCGTTGTAAACGATCTCACGTCCGTCGACGCGTGTCGCGTGCAATCCGGCGGCCCGCGCGACCGCTATCGGGGCCGCGTTGTCCCACTGGTACTGACCCCCGGTGTGCAGGTACGCGTCGGCCTCGCCGGTCACCACGGCGAGCACCTTGATGCCCGCCGAAGACATGCTCACAACCTCCGCGCCGAGGTCCGCACAGACGTCCCGGAAGAACTTCGTGGCCCGCGAGCGGCTGCCCACGACTCGCATTCCGGTGTGCCGTACCGGCTCGAGCGTGGCCGTCTCAGAGTCGAATATCTCCCCGGTCGCCGGGCGCCCGACGACCCCGAGAGTCAGCGCGCCGCGCTCCCAGAGCGCGATGTGCACGGCCCACTCGGTGCTGCCCTCTTTGGCGTACGCCGACGTACCGTCGACCGGGTCAATGATCCATACCCGGTCCGCGGAGAGCCGCACGAGCGAGTCTGGCGCTTCTTCGGAGAGTACGGCGTCCGCAGGGCGATAGCGGGTGAGTCGATCGGCGATGAGGTTCTGCGCCGCCTGATCGCCGGCGTTCATCAGCGCCCAGCGGTCGGCGTACCCGATCTCCGCCCGCAGGTCGACCAGTAACTCACCTGCCCGGTGCGCGAGGTCACGGGCGAACTCAAGGTCGTCGGACAGCTGCTCGGACACCGGATCTGCCACTTCGTCACTCCTGGGCTAGGTGAAACTACGACGTGTGTATGCGGTTTTGGGCCACCGCCAGCCCTTCGCGCGCGAAGAGCTCGACGGCGTCGGCCGCTTCCTCGATAATGACACCGACTTCAGCCCGCTCGGCCGAGGCAAACGGCTTCAGCACAAAATCGGCCGGGTCTTGGCGACCAGGCGGACGGCCGATTCCAACACGGATGCGCACATAGTCCTTAGTCGACAGCGATTTGGTGATCGACCGCAGTCCATTGTGGCCGTTGTCGCCGCCGCCTTGTTTGAGCCGAACGGTGCCCAGCGGTAGATCCAGCTCGTCGTGGATGACCACCACACCGGCGACCTCGATATGGAAGTACGACGCCAGCCCGCTTACCGGACCTCCGGACAGGTTCATAAAGCTCAGCGGTTTAGCCAGCACCGCACGAGGCGCGGGTGGCGCGCCGAGGTGCGTCTCGGCGATCTCGGCGCCGGTCCGGTGTCTCTTGAAGGAAACACCGGACCGGGCGGCGAGCACATTTGCAACCATGTAGCCGACGTTGTGCCGCGTGGCGGCGTACGTCGGACCGGGGTTACCCAGGCCGACGACAAGTAATGAGCCCGTCGTCGGCATCTAGCTACTCTTCGTCAGACTTATCGGCCTCGCCGGCGGGCTCAGCATCGGACGCTTCGGACGAGGCCTCGGTCGCGGTCTCTTCGGCCTCGGCATCGCTGTCGGTGTCGGCCTCCTGCGGCTCGACAATGTTGAGCACGAGAGTCTCAGGATCGGACACCAGGACCGAACCGGACGGCAACTGAAGATCGGACGCCAGGACCTGGGTGCCGATCTCGAAGCCGTCGATGTTGACCTCGATCGTCTCAGGAATGTTCGTGGCCTCGGCCTCGATCGAGACTTCCTGCATATCGGTGTTGATTTGGGTGCCCGGGGCCGCCTCGCCGACCAAGACGATCGGCACATCAACGTGGACCTTCTGGCCCTTGCGCACGATGAGTAGATCGAGATGGCTGATGATCCGCTTGATGGGGTGGATCTGGAGGTCCTTCGGCAGCGCCAAGACATCGTCCCCGTCGACCTCAATCGTGAGGAGCGTGTTGGTGCCGCCATGACGCAACGCCATCGTGAGGGTGTGCCCTGCTAACGCGAGGTGGACCGGATCGGTGCCGTGGCCGTAGAGGACGGCCGGGATGTTGCCTTCGCGGCGGGTGCGGCGGGCCGAGCCCTTGCCGAATTCACTCCGCTTCGTCGCGGGGATACGTACTTCGTCAGACACTGTGGTGCTCTCCTAGATAATCGAATACTCGATAATGTCGATGCGCCACGACGATCTTTGGACCACGCGGCGTACGACGTAGAAGACCACACGAGGAATCCGTGTGGGACACATCTGACCGCTGGCCGTCGATAACGGTCGCGCAATTGTGCGTAACCCTCGCCGGACAACCCCGCTATCGTACGCACAAGACGCCGACGTATCGACCGATTTACGCCTTTCGTGACAACCCGCACACATTATTGTTTAAGTCAGGTAACAATTTGCGGGTGCGTTTCCCTCACGTAATCCATACGTGGTTGTATTGGGGATATGGAATCCGGTCATCTGACCGGGTTCCGTTTGACTGTTTGCGACGTATGCGGCTCTCCAAGCCCTCGTTAGGCCCGCGGAAAATGAGCGGTCTAACGGCTCACGTCGCATTGATACAACCGGGCGAGGTGCATCGACTGCACTTAACACGATGCCTCGGGCAAGCGGTCCTTCACGGGACGCCGGCCCCACCCGGAGTGCGCATGCGAGCACGTTGCTCGCTGAGCCGACATTGGCCGCGACATCCGCGCAATACGCGACGTACTGCGAGTCTGGCTGTCTGCCGATCGTCGGTGGTGCACATGACATGGAGGTTTGACTAGGTGACAAAGGTACGCGCACAGAACGTGTACAAAGTCTTCGGCAGGCGCGAGGGCGAGGCGGTCAAACGCCTCAGCGAAGGCGCTTCGGCCAAGGAGGTCAAGAACCTCGGTACCGCTGCCGTCATAGACGCAAGTTTCGATGTCAACGAAGGCGAGATCTTCGTTGTTATGGGACTGTCCGGTTCGGGCAAGTCCACACTCATCCGGATGCTCAACGGTCTCTGGAAGCCCTCGTCAGGGTCGGTTTTCGTCGAAGATACCGATCTCGCGAAGGCTTCGGACAGCCAATTGCGCGACATCCGCAGAGATAAAGTCTCGATGGTGTTCCAGCACTTTGCCTTGATGCCGCATCGCACGGTGAGAGAGAACGCCGCCTACGCACTTGAGGTCAACGGCGTACCAAAGTCCGAGCGTGACGAACGCGCCGACAAATGGCTCGACACGGTGGGGCTCGAAGGCTGGGGCGACCAATACCCAGGACAGCTTTCAGGCGGTATGCAGCAGCGCGTTGGGCTGGCCCGCGCGCTCGCCGCGGAGACCGACATCTTGCTGATGGACGAGGCGTTCTCCGCTCTCGACCCGCTCATTCGCCGCGAGATGCAGGACCAGCTGATCGAGCTCCAGGCAACGCTCGGCAAGACGATCATCTTTATCACTCACGATCTCAACGAAGCGATGTATGTCGGCGACCGGATCGCGGTCATGCGTGACGGCCGGATCGTGCAGATCGGCACCGCCGAGCAAATCCTGACCGACCCGGCAAACGACTACGTCGCCCAGTTCGTGCAGGACGTCGACCGCACCCGCGTTCTCACGGCCAGTTCGGTGATGGAGCAGCCGACCGCCGTCGTATCGAGCAACGCCGGACCGCGCCGCGTCGTGGAAGAACTGCGCAAAAACCAGCAATCCGGGGTGCTGGTCACATCTCGCGACCGCAAGCTGCTCGGCTACGTAAGCGATGACGATGCGATAGCAGCGGCAAAAAAGAACGTCATGTCGATCGAGGGCCTCATCCGCACTGACTTGCTCAATACGGTCGCGCCTGACACTCCCCTGGTCGGATTGTTTGCCCCCTCATCGGGTTCACCGATTCCGCTAGCGGTCGTCGACGAACAAGGTCGGCTACGCGGCGTCATCCCACGGGTGGCATTGCTTGCGTCCATGGCCAACCTGACCAACGGCGAGGAGCACGTCGAGGTCGTCGACGAAAACGGTCGGCCGCACACAGGGATACCAGTGGCGTCGAATGGCGCACCCGTGAGTGATGCGCCCCAAGACCTTGAACCGAACGCCGAGGAGGTGCACTCGTAATGGACGTACTCAACCCCCGAATACCGGTTGGCGACTGGATCAACGACATCCTCGACTGGCTGACCACCCACATCGCGTGGCTGTTCGACTTCATCAAGATCGTGCTCGACGGTTTCTACGACGGCCTCAACTACGTGCTCTCGACGCCGAGCTACCTAATCATCATCGTCGTGCTGGCGGTCCTCGCCTACTTCGTGCGCGGCTGGAAGTTTGCACTGGCTACGGTCGTCGGCTTCTATCTGATCCGCGGATTCAACCAGTGGGAGAACGCGATGAGCACCATCGCGCTCGTCCTTGTCGCCGTCGTTATTGCGCTCGCGATCGCTATTCCTCTTGGAATCTGGGCCGCGCGGTCAACTACGGTCTCGCGGATCGTCAAGCCGATCCTCGACCTCATGCAGACGCTACCCGCGTTGGTCTATCTCATCCCGGCCATCACGATCTTCAGCGTCGGGACGACCCCGGGCGCTATCGCGACAATCATTTTCGCCCTTCCGCCCGGCGTACGGCTCACTGAGCTGGCCATCCGCGGAGTCGACAAGGAAGTCGTCGAGGCCGGGCACGCGTTCGGCGCGAGCCCCAGTCGCATCCTGCGGCAGATCCAGCTTCCACTTGCGCTACCCACGATCATGGCCGGCGTAAACCAGGTGATCATGCTGTCCCTGTCGATGGTCGTACTCGCCGGCATGGCCGGATCGGGCGGACTTGGTGGCGCCGTGGTCGGCTCACTGAGCAGCCTTGATGTGCCGCTCGGTATGGAAGCTGGCCTCGCGGTCGTATTCATCGCGATCTACCTAGACCGGCTCAGCAACGCGCTTGGCACTCGGTCGTCGTCGTTGCGATCCCGCGAAACCGCCGACGCCTAGGCCATGTAGGCACGTTCGTTTTTGCACCATTGTGCGGTGCGCGATAAAGACTGCGCGCGATAGCCGCTGTGCACAACCAAAACTACATACGGAACGAAATTACATACGGAACAGAGGAGAACAGTGTTCAAGAAAAGTAGGGTATTTGCGAGCATGCTCGCGGTCGGCGCACTTGCGCTGTCCGCGTGCGGAGCGTCCAACACCTCAAGCGACTCGGGCAGCAAGTCCAACGACGCGGCGTCCAGCAAGTGGGCTAACTGCGATATGCACAAGGGCGTCAAAGACGCGTCGTCGGAGAAGGCCGACGCCAAGAAGGACATCACCATCGGCGCCTTCAACGGCTGGGACGAGTCTTTCGCGACCGCGCACCTGCTCAAGGCCGTGCTCGAAAAAGACGGCTATACGGTCAATATCAAGGCATTCGAAGCCGCACCTGGTTACACCGGGGTCGCTCAAGGCGATATCGACTTCCTGACCGACGGTTGGCTTCCGGTAACGCACGCGGACTACCTCAAGAAGTACGGCGACAAGCTCGAAGACCTCGGCTGCTGGTACGACAACGCCAAGCTGACGATCGCCGTCAATAAGGACTCCCCCGCGCAGAGCATCGGCGACCTGAAGAAGATGGGCGACAAGTACGACAACAAGCTCATCGGCATCGAGGCCGGCGCCGGTCTGACCAAGCAGACTAAGAAGGCCATCCCGGAGTACGGCCTCGACAACCTCGAGTACACCATCTCCTCGACACCGGCAATGCTCGCGGCGATCAAGAAGTCGCAGGCGGACGGCACCAACATCGCCGTCACGCTGTGGCGTCCACACTGGGCGTACGCCGCGTTCCCGATGCGCGACCTCAAGGATCCGAAGGGCGCCATGGGCGGCAAGGAGTTCATCCACACCTTCGCTCGCACCGGATTCCAGGACGATTTCCCGAAGGCCTCGCAGATCGTCAAGAACCTCATCCTCAGCGACGAGAACCTGTCGTCCCTGGAAAACGTGATGTTCGGTGACGACAACTTCGCCGGCAAGGACAATGACGCCGCCGTTGCCCAGTGGCTCAGCGAAAACCCTGACTTCATCGATCAGCTGACGACTGGCAAGCTCTAAAACTAACTAGATGTAAGTAATAGCCGCGGTAGGCGAGTTTCATTGCTCGACTACCGCGGCTTCTTACTGCCCAAATCTGCCTCGACCCATACCTAAGAGATACAAAACCAAGGAGATGAATGTTCAAGCGATCCAAATTTCTCACCACGCTGCTGGCACTGGGGGCATTGACGCTTTCCGCTTGCGGCGCCTCCAACGCGTCCAGCGACTCTGAGGGCACCAGTTCATCGGCCGGCACCAAATGGGACAAGTGCGACATGCGCAAGGGCGCCAAAGACGTCTCGTCCGAACAGGCCGACGCCAAGAAGGACATCACCATCGGCGCCTTCAACGGTTGGGACGAGTCTTTTGCGACCGCCCATCTACTCAAGGCGATCTTCGAGAAGGACGGCTACACCGTCAACATCAAGGCGTTCGAAGCCGCACCGGGCTACACCGGCGTCGCGCAGGGCGATATCGACTTCCTGACCGACGGCTGGCTCCCGGTCACACACGCCAGCTATATCAAAAAATACGGCGACAAGCTCGAAGACCTCGGCTGCTGGTACAACAAGGGAAAGAACACCATCGCCGTTAACGAGGACTCCCCCGCCCAGACGATCGGCGATCTGAAGAAGATGGGCGACAAGTACGACAACAAGCTCATCGGCATCGAGCCTGGCGCCGGACTGACGAAGATGACCAAAGAGAAGGCGATTCCCGAGTACGGCCTTGACAACCTCGAGTACACCACCTCGTCTACGCCGGCAATGCTTGCCGCGATCAAGAAGTCGCAGGCGGACGGCACCAACATCGCCGTCACCCTCTGGCGTCCGCACTGGGCATACGCGGCGTTCCCGATGCGCGACCTCGAAGATCCGAAGGGCGCCATGGGCGGCGACGAGTTCATCCACACGTTCGCGCGGAAGGGATTCCAGGACGACTTCCCGAAGGCCTCTCAAATCGTCAAGAACCTTGTTCTCAACGACGAGCAGCTCGCGGAGCTGGAAAACGTAATGTTCGGTGACGACAACTTCGCGGGTAAAGACAACGACGCCGCCGTCGCACAATGGCTCAACGAAAACCCGGAGTTTGCCGATCAGCTGACAAGCGGGAAGCTCTAGTCTTTGTCGGATGGTGCCGTGCGAGTGACCTTGCACGGCACCATCAGTCGTGCGCGGTCCAATACAGCCTCACGGGACGTCGGTAATCAGCCGGTGGTGTGCGAAAGTTGCTTTTGGACGTACCCGACAATGCCGGGTATGGCGGCCGAGATGAGATCCCATGTCCGCTCGAAGTCTTCTGACGAGCCATACCAAGGGTCTGCAATCGACAGGTCGCCATCTACAGCTTCCGGATCGAACTCGCGCACAAGATGGATCTTCGCGGTCGAGTCCGCATTTGGTGCCCACTCGCGCAACTCGCCCAGATGACCGTCGTCGAGCGCCAGGATCAAATCGCGATCGTCGAACCACGACCGATCGAACTGCCGCGCCCGATGACTCTCTGAACCAAGTCCGTGTTGCGAAAGCACCGACGCCGCGCGAGGATCGATCGGGCTGCCGATCTCCCATCTCGACGTCGCGGCAGAGTCCACCTCGACCTGCTCGCGCAACTGCTCGTTCTCAAAAGCCTTCCGCAGCATGAATTCGGCCATCGGCGAACGGCAGATATTGCCGGTGCAGACCGTAATGATCCGATATGGAACTCGCATGCGCCCCAGTCTATTGATCCGCACTCTGTTCGCCAGCCGGGCGAGCCGTCAGCGGGAAGTTGCCGCGAATCACGCCGTGCGGATCGCGCTGTGCCTTAATCGCGCGCAACCGAGCGAGGGTTTGCGGCGTATGGGCCTTGATCCGGTTCTCCCCTGGGTGCAGGAAATTGAAGGAGGTCCGTCCTGAGGAGTACCGCGCCATCGCCGTTTTGAGCCGCGCCAAATCCGCTTGTATTGCGATATCAGCTTGCGGGGTGACCGGTACGCCGAGGCCGAGAATCTGAAACGGCTCTTCGACTACGTCGACCGCGCCTCCACCGTCAACCGAACGGGCAAGTGCACCGCCAAGGTGGCGCAACTGTACAGAAGTCAGCATCGATCCGGAGTCTATTCCGACCGCCTCCACAAGGGCTGCCGCTGCGTCGAGGTCGAACCGTCTCAATAGCAACGACATATGTCGTGACGGCATGGGATCGGTCGGTTCGGCCGCGATCGTATCGATCTGTCCGATCGACACCGGGCCAACTGAGTCGAGTAGTGGTGTCGGCAGGGTTCGCATCGGCGCAAGAAGTCGCTGAACCTCGTCGACTGGTCCAAGGCACGTCACGTCCACGCTGACAAAACTCCCACCACGTAGCGGATCAGGCACTTCCGGTAGCGGGGGGAACTGCAGCAGGTTGGCCCAGATCGAAAAGTTGTCCGGCGCGTCCTGAGTGATTTCCAGGAAGCGTTCGAGGACGGCGCCGGCATGCGCGATCGGCCACAACAGCCGACCGCCGGTCAGCTCCGCCGCCGCGTGTAGCGCCAGCTCGATCGCTGTGACGATGGCAAACTCGCCGCCGCCGCCGCGCAATGCCCAGAACAGGTCCGGATCGCCGTCGGCGGTTACGCGCACGGCATCGCCGTCGGCGTTGACCGCCTCCACTGCGAGTACGTCGTTGGCGGAAAGCCCGAAAGCCCGGCCAAACCAGCTCAGCCCGCCACCGAGGCACAACCCCACGACCGACGGATCATTGCTGCTGCCGACCAGTCCGACAAGCGAGTGCTCCTCCGCTGCATTGAGGAGCGCACCCCACCGCACGCCGGCGCCGAGACGTGCGACGCGGCGTACCGGATCGATCATTAGTTCGTCCAAGCCACTAGTACGCAGCAATATTGCGCCGTTCAAGGCCGTGGTGGCACCGTGTCCAACCGGCTGCGCCGTCACGCTCACGCCGATCGAGCGCGCCAAGCGTACGACGGCCACAACATCAGCAGCGGTGCGAACATCCACCACGGCCACCGGCTGCTGGTCGACCCCAACCGACCAGGCCATCCGCGAGGCCTGCCACTCAGGGTCGGCCGGCAACACAACCTGCCCCGGCAGCAAGGTCCGCAACGCGGCGATCCCCTGCGACATGGTCTGCGCCGGACCCGGTAGAAGGAATGGTTCTTGCGTCATCGTGTACTCCCCCGAGCATGTCTAGTTCTAGTTCTTACGGTCCAAAGAATCGGATACCGGCATCGGTAGCGGCCCTGCCCCCGGCGACCCGCACCAAGTAGTCCTCGGTCAGAAAGGCGACGGCCAAGTCGGCTGAGAGGCCTTCGTATGGGCTGGTCTGGGTGTGGTGTGCCGCGACGGCTTCGCGGCGTTGCATGAGAAACGGACTCGTGTCCAGAACTGTTGTGCAGTCGGCGCGAGGGGTGCCGAGGTTGGCGATCTCGAGAGCGAGATGCGCGGTGTCCGGGCGCAATGCTGTCATTTCCTCGGCCCACCGCTGCATCAGGTCGTTGGGCAGGCACCACCGATAGAGGCTCGCATCGACTCCAGCGGAACGATTAAACGCGGCCTCCGTGGCGCCGGCAAGCCGAAGGTGATCGCGATGCCCGTCGTCTCCCGCCAGGGTCAGTACGACGCTCGGCCGGTGCTCAGCTATGACAACGGCGATCTTGTCGACAAGATCGCCATTCGGTATCCCGCATAGCGATCCGTCCGGAGGTGGGCCATCCCATCCCGAATCGAGAAGGTTAAGGGGCTCGACGCATCGCGCGCCGAGAATGTGGGTGGCTTGACGGAGTTCCTCGGCGCGTACGGCGGCCAGTTTTCGGCCACCGAGATCGACTCCTTCGGCGAGCTGTCCCGCTTCACCAAAGGTCGCGCAGCAGACACTGATTCGTGCCCCCCGGCTCGCTGCATACGCGATCGTCGATCCGCACCCGAACGACTCATCGTCGGGATGGGCGACTACAACGAGTATGTCGGTCGCATCAGCGTTTTTCGACACCATCGAGGACCCCCGTCAATCCGATGGACTACCCACGCGGGTCGTCCATTGGCGACCACCATAATACTGTCATTTGCAGCATGTCAATGGCAGTATCATGTGAGTGGTCGACTATTAGGAGTTTCCAAATGGCACAAAGCAACGGCAGTACGTCGATGCCGACAATGACCGCGACATCGTTCGCCGTGCTTGGTCTCCTCGCAATGCACGAATGGACGACGTACGAGCTCGCGCAGCAGATGGAGCGCAGCTTCAGCTACTTCTGGCCACGCGCTGAACGACGGATCTACGACGAACCCAAGCGGCTCGCGGCCGCCGGATACGCAACATCGCGTAAAGAGGTGGTCGGTCGCCGACCGCGCACCTGCTGGCAGATCACCGATACCGGTCGCGAGGCGTTGAAATCTTGGCTAGCCCAGCCGCCGACGTCGCCGCCGGTGATCGAGTTCGAGGGAATGGTAAAGATCTTCGTCGCCGAAAATGGCAGTAAAGGCGATCTGCTCGCATCACTGAACGCGATCCGCGACAACGCCACCCGACAGGGCGAAGTTCTCGCCGCGATGTGTCGCGAGGTTGCCGAGAACGGTGGACCATTCCCAGATCGCGTGCACATCAACGCTCTCGCGATGTCTTACGCGATCGGCCTCGCCGAATTCACCGAACGCTGGGCACAGGATGCCGGTGGGTTAGCCACCAAGTGGAACGATACCAACGACCCGGGCGTCGCGGCGCGTAAAGCCGCCCTCGACTACTTCCAAGATCACGCCGGCTAACCTCGCGCGCCGCCTACGGCAGGGTAATCGCGGCCGACTGACCTGTGAAGCTGAACGTCAGGTCTGGCAGTCCCGCCGCGGTCGCCGTAATAGCCGCATTGAACGTCACCGTAAACTGCTTCGTCCCGATGGGCGCCGCGAACACCATCGAATAGACACCACCGCCGACTGGGTCACAACTCGATGGCGTCACGCCGCCGTCGATGGTCGAACTAGTGCAGTCGAGGGTATACGAGGTGTATCCGGAGTTACCGCTCGCGGAATAGAGGGTCACCGACTGCCCGACTTCGACCGTCAGCCAGCTCTTTCCCTCATCCGGCCAACCCAGTTTGTCGTCATACCCCGACAACGTCGCACTGTTGACCGTCGCGTCCATCGACGCGGTCAGGCCGTCAGCGACCGGGACCTGGGGGTAGGTCAATGCGCTCGCCGGCGACACGGTCGACTCAGGCTGGTAAAAGATGTCGAAGTTCGGGTTCGCGACTCGCTTACCCGTGGCCAAGTCAATGCTCTGCTGATGCCCATCCGCATCGAGAACAAGAGCGGACTCGCCCTTCTTCGGCACCGAGACCAGCACTGTCATCTCCGGGTCATAGCCACTGAGTACGACATCGCTCTTATAGATCTTGTCGTCGAGGTCGAATCCGAGCGCTGGCGCCGTTGAGCCACTCACCGAGCCGGAATCCTGGCTAAACGTCACCGCGAGAAACTTCTCGTCTTTCGCCGGCTGACTGAGCTTCCCATCTATAGCAGCACTCTTGTATTCCACAACATTCGAAACCGTCATCTCCACACCAGGGAAAATGAGCGCGCTCGTATCGTCGAGCTTGACCGAGTCACCTTTGGCCTTGTCATCCAGTTTGACCTTGTCGCTCCACACGCCATGCGAGTCGGCTTCAGGCAGTGGCGGTTCCTTCAGGTCTTTACCGTCGTCTGCAGGCTCATCGCCGGCCGCTGTAACCAGCGTCCCCACGGGTTTACCTTGAGAGACCTTCACCTTGCCCAGGTCGCCCGCCCGCTGCTTGCCGCTATTTGTCGAAGTCTTGAAAGGATAGACATCCCAGACTTTCCCGGCCTCGGTGCTCGATCGACGGGCTGGGCCGCACGCGACCTGTCCGCTGATCTTGTCATCCTTGTTGAGGACATAGAAACAACCCGCATCTTTGCTCGTATTGATGCCGTCCTTAGGGAGACCATCGCGCCAGGTCTTCTCCGTTGAGGACAGAAACGACTTCGCGTTCGCTACTTCGCCCTTGTCGTCGTTGATTCCGCCGAACTTGATGAATACGAAGTAGCTCGCCACAACGGCGGCGACCACTACGACAGCACCGGCGCCGATCCACAACCCCTTGTTGGATCGCTTCTTTTTCGGCGGCTCGTTGAACATTGTGGTTTGCTGGCCGTACATAGGCTGGTTGAACCCGGCCTGCGGACCCGGAGCCGGATATCCACCCGACGGCGGACCCTGAACCGGGTACCCACTCGACGGCGGACCCTGAACCGGGTACCCACCCGACGGCGGACCCTGAACCGGAAACCCACCCGACGGAGGGCCGAACTGCTGATGCCGGTTCGGATCATTCCAGGGACCAGGGTTGTTTCCACCGGGAGGTGTGGTCATTTCGATGCTCCATCGCGTGAATCGACGTGTCATTGGCGCGGCCGCTTGCCGCGGCCAAATCACTACGCAGAATAAACTGACGAATTCGCAACGGCCCTGGTTTCGGTCCGATCGATCTTGAGTTGAGATGTGACACTCATGGTGAGGCAACCGCGTCTCCGCCTCGGCGCTAGGGTGGATCGGACCCGACTGATACGCCGTCTCGCGGCCGAACACCGTCGAACAAAGGACGCCATGCCTTCAGATCCACCGCCGACCGAGAATTCCACCCGGCCGTCAGCGGCAAACGCGGACTCAGAACACGGCACATCGTCCGACGACGCGCTGCTGCGTCGGGACATTCGCCAGCTTGGCGATCTCCTGGGCGAGACACTGACTCGCCAGGTCTCAGAGCAACTCCTCGCGACGGTCGAAGAGATTCGCTCGCATGCAAAATCCGTCCAGAGCGGCGAGCCAGGCGCGTTGCACGATCTCACGACGGTGCTGGCCAATGCGGACCTGTCAACTGCCACCAACCTTGTGCGGGCATTCTCGTCGTACTTCCAGCTCGCCAACATCGCCGAGCAGATCGACCGGATCCGGACACTCAGGGATCGCACATCCGGGGACGGATGGATGCAACGTGCCCTCGACAAGGTCGTCAATGAGAGCGGTGCGGCCGCACTGAGTACCGCACTGCGCAGCGTCGCTGTGCGGCCTGTCTTCACGGCACACCCGACGGAGGCAAGCCGACGTTCGGTGCTCGGTAAGCTCCGCGCAATCGGCGACACGTTGCTCGCTGGAGATAGCCTCGGTGAGCGCCGCAAGAACCGTCGGATGGCTGAGCTGATCGAAGCGATGTGGCAAACCGATGAACTACGAGTCGACCAGCCGCAGGTCCCTGATGAGGCACGCAACGCGCTCTACTACACCAGCCAACTGATGGACCAGACGGTCCCGGACCTGTTGGTCGACTTCGCAGACGCGGTGGCCGAGCACGGCGGCATCCTCGCCGAGACCGCCGCACCCCTCACATTTGGCACCTGGATCGGCGGCGATCGCGATGGCAATCCCAACGTCTCGGAAACGTCGACGCTCGAGATTCTGGCCCTGCAACATGAGCAGGGTGTCGCCCGCCTCATCGCGGCAGTAGACGTCGTGTCCGCCGAGATCTCGTCATCCTCCCGGATTATCGGCACGAGCGAAGAGTTCGCCGCGGATCTGCAGACCGATATCGAGAATCTTCCAGAGCTCGATCGCCGCACGCTACGGCTCAACACCGAAGAGCCGTACCGCCTCAAACTTGCCTGTGTGCGCCAAAAGCTGGTCAACACCCGAACGCGCATAAGGCGCACCGCACAACACCAACCGGGACGAGACTACGTCGGGACAGACGACCTGCTCAAGGATCTGCACATCGTCCGCGACTCACTCGTCAAGAACCGCGGGGAACTGATGGCGCGCGGGCCCCTAGCCCGGCTGATCCGGCTGGTGTCGTGCTTTGGTATGCACGTAGCGACGATGGACGTGCGCGAGCACGCGGACGCGCACCACCACGCTGTTGGACAGCTCGTCGACCGGCTCGTCGAAGAAGGCTGGCTGTACGCCGACATGCCACGCGACTACAGGCAAAACTTCCTGAGCCGTGAACTGACCAGCCGGCGGCCACTGGCGCCCACTCCTCCTCCACTCGACGACGCAGGCAGGCGGACCTACAACACGTTCGCCGCGATTCGCCGCGCGCTCGACAGGTTCGGACCACACATCATCGAGAGCTACATCATCTCGATGACGCGAGGCGCGGACGACGTATTTGCCGCCGTCGTGCTCGCCCGAGAGGCACAGCTTGTCGATATCGCAGGGGGTGTGGCACGCATCGGCTTCGTGCCGCTGCTTGAGACCGTCGCGGAACTCCGGGCCGCCGGCGACATCCTCGACGAAATGCTCAGCGACCCGTCGTATCGCAAAGTCGTCGATATCCGAGGCGGCGTGCAGGAAGTCATGCTCGGCTATTCGGACTCCAACAAGGACGCCGGAATCGCCACCAGCCAGTGGGAAATCCACCGGGCACAACGAGTACTGCGGGACGTGAGCGCCAAGCACGGCGTACGTCTGCGGCTCTTTCACGGCCGCGGCGGATCAGTCGGCCGCGGTGGCGGACCCACTCATGACGCGATCCTCGCGCAGCCATACGGCACGCTCGACGGTGAGATCAAGGTGACCGAGCAGGGCGAGGTCATCTCCGATAAGTACACGATGCCCGAGCTGGCACGCGAAAACCTCGAACTCACTCTTGCCGCAGTGATCGAGGCGACGGTCCTACACCGCGAACCGCGCCAAACACCGGACGAGCTCGAGGTGTGGGACGCCGCGATGACTCTCATCTCTGATGCGTCGTTTGCGTCCTATCGGACACTGGTCGACCATCCCGACCTCCCCAAATACTTCTGGCAGTCGACCCCCGTTGAACAGCTGGGTTCACTCAAGCTCGGCAGCCGGCCATCGAAGCGCCCCGACAGCGGCGCCGGGCTCGAAGGCTTGCGTGCCATCCCCTGGGTCTTTGGATGGACCCAGTCCCGACAGATCGTGCCTGGGTGGTACGGCGTCGGAACCGGTATCGAGGCTGCCATTCACGCCGGGCTGGGCGAGCAGCTCAAAACGATGTACACCGACTGGCACTTCTTCGCGACATTCATCTCTAACGTGGAGATGACCCTCACTAAAACCCGCATGGACATCGCCGAGAGCTACGTCGAGTCCCTCGTGGACCCATCGCTGCGACACATTTTCGTTGATATCAAAGAAGAGTACGAGCGCACCGTGCACGCTGTACTCACCATCACCGGTGAGAAAGCGCTGCTTGACCGGCAGCCGATGCTGCAACGGACCCTCGGCGTCCGCGACTCGTATCTGGACCCGATCAACCATCTGCAAGTCTCCATGCTGGCGCGGATGCGCGCAGGCGACACCGACCCACGATTGCAGCGCGCACTACTGCTGACCGTCAACGGCGTCGCGGCCGGTCTGCGCAACACCGGCTGACGAGCGATACAGGGGGTAACACAATGCTCGACGTAGAAGTAGAGACGGCCAGCGGGATCCTCCGCGGGTTTGAGGATGACGACCTCGTCCACTGGCGTGGCGTGCCATACGCCGCGCCACCCGTTGGGACACAACGCTTCCGCGCGCCACAAGCACACCCTCCGTGGCGCGGCGTACGTGATGCCTCGTCGTACGGCGCGGTGGCCCCGCAGAAACGAACCACTGCCGCGTTTGGTGTCGGGCGGCGTACTCAGGTCAGCGAGGACTGCCTCACGCTCAACATCACCGCACCCCGCATGCCCGCAGACGCCCCGCGCCCCGTCATGGTGTTTGTCCACGGTGGCGCGAACACGCTCGGTACCGGTTCGGTGCCCTTGTACGACGGGGTCGAGCTGGTGCGCCGCGGTGACATTGTCTACGTGTCGATCAACTATCGCCTCGGCGTACTCGGGTTCATGAATTTCTCGGCGTACTCAACGGCGGAACAAAAGTTCGAGTCCAATCTTGGCCTCCGGGACCAAGTAGCGGCGCTGCAGTGGATCCACGACAATATCCGCGCATTTGGAGGTGACCCCGATCGAATCACCGTCTTCGGTGAGTCCGCCGGAGCAATGGCAGTCACGGCGCTCATGGCGACCCCGGCCGCCCACGGACTGTTCGCGCGCGCAATTGCGCAAAGCTCGGCGCCGGCACTGGTCAACAGCCGTGAACGGTCCGAGCATCTCGCGGCGGACTTTCTCGAGACGGCGGGAATCCGGCCGACGCAGGCACCAAAACTGCTGATGAGCGTCGAGCCGGCACACCTCGTTCGCATGCTCGACAAGCTCACCAAGAAATACGCCGCAGACCAGCCGGGACTCAACCCGGTGGCGCTGGCCGTCGACGGTGACTACCTCCCGAAGCTTCCGATCGACGCGTTCGCCGATGGCACCGCCATGCAGGTGCCGCTTATCATCGGCACGAACAGGCGCGAAGCTGCATTGTTTGCCAAGCTAGGCAATGTGCTGCCCACGACGCCGGCGCTCATCGAGAAGCTGTTTGGCAACACTGATCCTGACGCGCTTGACCGTGTCACGGCGGCCTATTCGGGCTATCCGAGCAAACGCGCGGCGATCGCGCTCGGCGGCGACCACATTTTCTGGTGGCCGTCTGTGCTCGTCGCTGACGGCCACAGTGCGCACGTCCCGACGTACGTCTATCGCTATGACTACGGCACCCGGTTCCTGCGGATGGTTGGGTTGGGAGCTACACATGGCATCGAGCTGTTCGCGGTGTTCGGCAAGACCCGCAGCGGGATTGCCCGGCTATTCACCAGTCTGGGCGGCGGACGCGGATTCGAGGAGGTGGGCTCGCGAATGCGCGATCAGTGGTTGCTCTTTGCACGTGCTGGCCACCCGAGCACGGACTGGCCGGCCTACACGGCGGAGAGCCGCAAGACGATGATCTTCAAACGACGCGACGAGGTCGTCGTCGACCCGCACTCGATCCGCCGCGAAGCATGGACCGGCTACCGCAACTACACCTAAACAGCCATCCGTCACAAAATCCGGAAATTTCGTGACGGATGGCGGGGTATTTTGTGACGGATCGCGGGGCTAGGCGACCAGACCTGCGAGCTTCGACGAAATGAGCTCTTCGGCCTCGCTGGCGATGCGGCCAATCAGCTCGGCGCACGTCGGGATGTCGTTGATGATGCCCTGCACCGTGCCGGCCGACCAGATGCCGCCGTCAATGTCTCCGGTCTCGTAGACGGTCTTGCCGCGCACGCCGGCCACCAGGTCCCGCACATCCTCGAACTGGCCGCCTTCGGCGAGAATGCCGACGACCTCGTCCGAGACGGCGTTCTTGGCGACCCGCGCTGTGTTGCGCAGCTGACGGAAGATCAGGTTGGTGTTGCGCTCGTCGCCGTCGACCAGTGCCTGCTTCACATTTTGGTGGATCGGAGCCTCAGCGGTGGCCATGAAACGGGTGCCCATGTTGATGCCATCGGCACCGAGTGCAAGCGCCGCGACCAAGCCACGCGCATCACCGAAGCCACCGGAGGCGATCATCGGGATCGTGATCTTCTCGGCCGCGGCCGGGATCAGCACGAGCCCGGGGATGTCGTCCTCGCCCGGGTGGCCGGCACACTCAAAGCCGTCGATGCTGATGCCGTCGACACCGACCGACTGCGCCTTGACTCCGTGCCGCACGCTGGTGCACTTGTGCAGCACCTTCACGCCAGCAGACTTGAAGTCGGGCATGTGGTCGACGGGGTTGAACCCGGCGGTCTCGACGATCTTGACGCCCGAAGAGATGATGGCGTCGCGGTACTCGGCGTACGGCGGCGGGTTGATCGCCGGCAGAATGGTCAGATTGACGCCGAACGTCTTGTCCGTCAGGTCGCGGGTACGGGCAATCTCCTTGACGAGATCCTCCGGTGTCGGCTGCGTCAGCGCGGTGATGAAGCCGAGACCGCCCGCATTAGCGACGGCCGCTACCAGCGGGGCGCGGCCGACCCACTGCATGCCGCCCTGGACGACGGGGACTTCCACGCCAAATGTCTCGGTGAACTTTGTCTTCAGCACGGGCTGCCTCTTTCGGTATTTGGGTAGAGATCGGTTTAAACCTGATCTCGAAGTTAGCATCCACCGAATCCGATTCGGTTAGGGCGACCGCCGTACTCCAAATACCGCCGGAACTAGGCGTCGCCGTCGAAGAGGCTCGTCACCGAGCCGTCTTCGAAGATCTCCTTGATCGCCCGCCCAACAAGGGGGGCAATAGACAGCACCGTCAACTTGTCCATCCGCATGTCCTCTGGGATCGGCAGCGTGTTGGTGATGATGACCTCGCGTGCCTTCGACGCTCGTAGCCGCTCGGCCGCGGGACCGGACAGCACGCCGTGCGTCGCAGCGATGACGACGTCTGCGGCGCCGTCTTCCATCAGCGCGTCGGCGGCCTGGCAGATCGTGCCCCCGGTGTCGATCATGTCGTCGATCAAGATGCACAGCCGGCCCTTGACCTCGCCGACCACCCGGTTGGCGACCGCATGGTTGGCGCGAGTGACATCGCGAGTCTTGTGGATGAACGCGATCGGCGTACCGCCAAGGGACTCACTCCAGCGCTCCGACAGACGCACCCGGCCGGAGTCCGGCGAGACGACGGTGATGTCGCGGTCGGCGTACTTCTTGGCGATGTAGCTAGTGAGGATCGGCGTGGCGTAGAGGTGGTCGACGGGACCGTCGAAGAAGCCTTGGATCTGGGCAGTGTGCAGGTCGACCGTCATAATCCGGTCGGCGCCAGCGACTTTGTACATATCGGCGACCAGGCGCGCGGTGATCGGCTCACGTCCGCGGCTCTTCTTGTCCTGGCGCGCATAGGGATAGAACGGCGCTACGACGGTGATGCGCTTCGCCGAGGCGCGCTTGAGCGCGTCGACGAGGATCAACTGCTCCATGAGCCAGTCGTTGATCGGTGCCGTGTGGCACTGGATGACGAACGCATCAGAACCACGCGCGGACTCCTCTGAACGTACGTAGAGCTCGCCATTGGCGAAGGCGTACGACGAGGTCGGAGTCACCGTAACTCCGATACTGCGAGCGATTTCCTCGGCAAGTTCCGGATATGCCCGGCCCGAGAAGACCATCAGACTCTTCTGGCTGGGAGCCTCCAGAGTGCTCATACAGTTAGTTCCAATCCTTCGTCGAAGGTCATTCGACCGGCTCTGAGCCCGTCGCCTGATCGGCCGAGTCGGATCCCGCACCGGCCGCGAGCGCGGCTTTCGCCGTCGGCGTACCCGCCCGATTTTTCACTACCCAGTCTGGGATGTTTCGCTGTGGTCCCCCTGAAACTGCGAGCGAGCCCGGGGGTACATTGTGGCGAATAACAGCGCCCGCGCCGCTCGCCGAACCGTCACCGATCTCGACCGGCGCGACGTACATATTGTCCGAGCCCATCCGGCAGTGCGCGCCGACGATCGTGTGGTGCTTGTTGACCCCGTCGTAGTTGACGAACACGCTCGAGGCGCCGATGTTGGTGCCCTCTCCGATCGTCGCGTCTCCGACGTACGTCAGATGCGGCACCTTGGCGCCCTCGCCGATATCAGCGTTCTTCATCTCGACGAAGGTGCCCGCCTTGGCCCCCTTGCGCAGAATCGCCTTCGGTCGCAGGTAGGCGAACGGCCCGACCGAAACCTCCGGCCCGACGACGGCGAGGTTGGCATGCGTACGAATGATCACCGCGTCCGCGCCCACCTCGGTGTCGATCAATGTGCAGTCCGGACCTATCTGAGCCCCTGTGTCGACCGCGGTGGCACCGAGCAGCTGGACGTTGGGCTGGAGGGTGACGTCGGGGGCGAGCTGTACGTCGACGTCGATCCAGGTTGTCTGCGGGTCGACGACCGTGACACCCTCGCGCATCCACTTGGTCACGGTCCGCGCGTTGAGCTGGCGGCCACGTTCGGCGAGCTCCACCCGGTCGTTGCAGCCTAAGGTCTCCTCGAAATCCGGTGCGACATACGCGCCGACCTGCCTGTTTTGCTCGAGAAGCAGGGTGACGGCCTCGGTCAGGTATTCCTCGCCCTGCGCGTTGTCCGTGCTCAACCGGGCCAGCACGTCGCCGAGGATCGCGCCTTCGAACGCGTATGCACCGGCGTTGATCTCGGTAATCGCGAGCTGTTCTGCGGTGGCGTCCTTGTGCTCGATCACGGCACGGACCTGGTCACCGTCGCGCATGATCCGGCCGAGCCCGTCCGGGTTCGGTACGTCGGCGCTGAGGATCGTCATGGCGTTCCCGGCGTCCTCATGCGCCCGGCACAGCGCCGCGAGTGTGTCCGGGCCCAGCAGCGGTACATCACCGTTGAGCACAAGAATCGTGCCGGCCGGATCATCGATCGCGGCCAGTGCCAGCCGAGTCGCATGACCGGAGCCGTTCTGCACATCCTGCACGACCGGCTCGCTGGATGGCGCGATCTCCATCAAATGCTCCGTGACCGATTCGCGACCGGCGCCGACGACAACGACGGTGTGTCTCGCCTGGAGTGGTGATGCCGCGGCGAGTACGTGTCCAAGGAGGCTACGGCCGCCGATGCTGTGCAGAACCTTGGGCATTTTGGACTTCATGCGGGTACCCGCGCCTGCGGCGAGTACGACGACGGCGGTGGGCGCACCGATCACTAGTAACTCCTGCGGTCGCTCTGATGTGGCTGGGGGACTCGGACTCGAACCGAGACTGCAAGGCTCCAAAGGCCTGCGGGCTGCCGATTACCCCATCCCCCATTCGCGGATGCGGACACGTAAGCCTAACGTGCCGCTACCTCACAGTCGAAAAGGTGTACACGAAAGACTGGCTACGGTACCGTAACTTACGCAAACGTAACCGTTGTCTCCTTGAATCGAAGGCCGTCATATGCCCCCTTCCAGCGCTACTGCCGTAGCTCCGGCACCCGCCCCGACTCGCGTAAGTGGCGGATCCGGTGCGAAGCGGCCAATCAGCGACGAACGCAAGGGTCTTGCCGAGCAGATCGCCTTGTACGCCGTCGTCATCTTGCCGTTCTTGGCGCTGATCGCGGCAATTCCGTTGGCTTGGGGCAAGTGGCTGAGCTGGACCGATGTCGTCATTGCGCTCGTCTTCTACGTGGTCAGCGGGATGGGCATCACGGTCGGATACCACCGGCATTTCACCCACGGCTCATTCAAGGCGAAGATGCCGCTACGCGTCTTCCTCGGCATCGCCGGATCGCTCGCCGTACAAGGCCCGATAATCCAGTGGGTCGCCGACCACCGGCGTCACCACGCCTATTCAGATCGTGACGGCGACCCGCACTCGCCGTGGCGTTATGGGACCAGCGTCGGCGCGCTGACCAAGGGCTTGCTGCACGCGCACGTCGGGTGGCTGTTCGAACGCGAGCAAACAAACAAGGAGCGATTCGCGCCGGACCTCATCGGCAACAAGACGCTCAAGCGCACCTCTGACCTGTTCGGCCTGTGGGTCATCGTCAGCCTCGGCCTGCCGGCACTCATCGGCGGCCTCGTGACGTGGTCCTGGGGCGGCGCGCTGTCGGCCCTGTTCTGGGCCGGCTTCGTGCGGATCGGCGTACTTCATCACGTCACCTGGTCGATCAACTCGATCTGCCATGCAGTCGGCGAGCGCCCCTTCTCCTCGCGTGACATGTCCTCGAACTTCTGGCCGCTGGCCATTTTGAGCTTCGGTGAGTCATGGCACAACCTGCACCACGCCGACCCCACCGCCGCGCGGCATGGGGTCATGCGCGGACAGATCGACATCTCGGCACGCACTATCTGGATCTTCGAGAAGCTCGGCTGGGCGAGTAGTGTCAAGTGGCCGTCGAAAGAACGTATCGCGGCCAAGCTCGTAGCCGAGGGCTAGCAGGACACTGTTCACTGAATCGCCACCTCTGCCCTCAACCACAACGCCGCCAACCACCAACGACAGGGCGACTGTTTGAAATGCGTATGACGGGTGCCGAACGGCGCCAACAACTGATCAGCATCGGCCGCGCTCTGTTCGCAGAGCGCGGTTTCGATGGTTCGTCGATCGAGGAGATTGCGGCTCGGGCGCACGTGAGCAAGCCCGTTGTCTACGAACACTTCGGCGGCAAGGAAGGCCTGTACGCCGTCGTCGTAGACCGTGAGATCGCCAACCTGCTCGGCCGCTTCGAGGCGGCCCTCGGCAGAGGGCACCCGCGCCAGCTGCTCGAACACGCCGCCCTCGCGCTGCTGGACTACATCGAGGAAGAGACCGACGGGTTCCGCATTCTGATCCGCGACTCCCCGGTCACCAGCTCCACCGGCGGCTTCTCAAGCCTAATTAACGACGTCGCCAGCAAGGTCGAGTACATCCTCGACCGGGAGTTCAAGTCCCGCGGCTACGAGACCAAGCTCGCCGGCCTCTACGCGCAGGCCCTCGTCGGCATGGTCGCGATGACGGGCCAGTGGTGGTTGGAAGAGCGCAAGCCCAAGAAGAACGAAGTCGCCGCGCACTTGGTCAACCTGTCGTGGAACGGCTTGCGGCACCTTGAGAGCAAGCCGAAAGTCATCACCCGCAGCGTGAAGTAAGCCACCTCCGCGCCGGTACGCCGGCCGCGCGCCTGTCGCGTCGCTCCTCCCGCTGGCGGGATTTCGCGACAGGCGACGGTTTTCCATTCGAGGATCAGTTAGGCTAACCTAATAGCGTTACCTATGGAGGAAACCTTGAGCGGCTACCGACTGTTTACCGACCTGCGTATCGGCACGGTGCAAGACCTGTCGCCATCGTTCCGACGGATCACGTTCCGAGGCCCACAGCTCAGCGCGATGGCACACGACGGCCCCGACCAACGGATCAAGCTCGTGCTGCCACACGCGGCGACCGGATTCTCAACGTTTCCCGTCGACACCGACAATTGGTACCCCGTCTGGCAAGCGGTCCCGGCGAACGCCCGAAACCCGATCCGCACCTTCACGATTAGCGCCGTCCGTCCCCATCGCAACGAGCTCGACGTCGACTTCGCGGTCCATGGTGATGGCGGTCCGGCCTCGGCGTACGCCATCGCGGCGCAACCGGGTGACCCCATCTTCATCGTCGGACCGGACGTCACCCTCGATGGCCCACCCAACGCGGGCGTCGGCTGGAACCCACCCTCAGGCGGCACCGAGTTCGTCATCGGCGCCGACGAGACCGCCGTGCCAGCGGCGCTCAACATTCTCAAGTCACTGGCCGAGAACGCCGAGGGAACTGCGGTGCTCGAGGTGCCGAGCACCCTCGACGAGCGCGCGGTGGAGGCGCCACCCGGTGTCAGGGTGCACTGGGTGCCTCGCGACCGGATGGAGCAGAACAGTGGGTTTGGCTCACTCCAGGAGGCGATCTACCGGATTGCCGCACACCGACGCGCGGAGCGCCGGATGCCAGCCCTCGTCGGTGCCGAGACGTTGCCCGCGCCAAGCGCCGAGGAAATGGTGTGGGAGATCCCCGAGATCACCGCGAATAGCGGACCCTACTTCTGGCTGGCCGGCGAGGCCGGATGTATCACCTCGCTACGCCGTCAGTTGGTGGGCGAACTCGGCATCGATCGCCGATCGGTTGCCTTCATGGGCTACTGGCGCGAAGGCCGCGCACTCGACTAGCCCACCCCGGCTGGTCCGCTCGAGTAGTGACCGTCAACCGATGATGCGGGCCCCGGTCACGGGACCGGTCGCCGTACGCACCGTCCGGCACACGCCGGCGCCCGCGACGCGAGCGGCAACATCCACAGCGTCCTCCTCGTTTTGCACCAGGAAGGCGTACGTCGGGCCCGAGCCACACAGCAACGCCGCTCTAGCGCCCTCGTCCAGACCGGCCCGCTTCGTCTGGCGCAACGACGGCATCAGCGAGATCGCGGCAGGTTCCATGTCGTTACTCAACGATTCGGCGAGCAGGTCGAGGTCTCGTGAGCGCAGCGCGTTCATCAGATCGGTCGGCGTCTGAAGCTCGACGTCGTCCTGCCCGTCCCGGATCCTGTCCAACTCGGCATACACCGTCGCTGTCGACAGGCCCGACTTCGCGATCGCCAGCACCCAGTTCCACTTCCCGGAGGCAAGAACCGGCGAAAGCCGCTCCCCACGACCGGTGCCGAGCGAGAGCCCGCCCGTCAGCGAGAAGACCACGTCACTACCTAGCTGCGCACCGAGCCCCACGAGGTCGTCACGGTCGGCGCCGGTCTGCCAGAGTGCATCGCAGGCGATCAGCGTCGCGGCCGCATCGGCACTGCCCCCGGCAAGCCCAGCAGCGACGGGGATCGACTTGCGGATCTCCAGATGCACGTCAGGATCTATACCGGCCTGTTTTGCCAGCAGCGCCGCCGCCTGCCACGCCAAGTTGCGCTTGTCTCTCGGCACATCCTTGACGCCTTCGCCCGTCACCTCAAGGCTCAGCCCCTCGGACTCGCTGGCGACAACCTCATCCGAGATCGACAAGGCACAGAAAACGGTCAGCAACTCGTGAAACTTGTCTTTTCGAAGCGGGCCGACGCCCAGGTGCAGATTCAGCTTGGCCGGCGCGCGCGCGAGCACGACGTCATCCACGCGAATGGGTGCGGTCACGCACTTCTCCTCTGCCTAAGTTTGCCGCGAACACTACGGCATCGGCGGTCGCCGACACGTCAGTTCGTCCCTTCATCATTGTCGGTCCGCCGGTCGTGCGCCATGGCGATCGCCACGAACTGCTCGATGCCGAGCGTCTCACCGCGCGCCATTGGGTCGACACCGGCGCTGACCAGCAACTCAGAGGCGCGGGCCGACGATCCGCCGAGCCCGTCGAGCGCCGCGAGAGCGGACCGGAGCATCTTTCGCCGCTGCGCGAAGGCGAGGTCAACGATCGCGAACACCTTGGCGCGGTCAATCGACCCGGGCGGGGTGGCGCGCCGCACGAGCGAAACCAGCGACGAGTCGACGTTCGGCGCCGGCCAGAAGATCGACCGGCTGACCGTGATCGAGAGCGAGACATCGGCGTACCAGGCAGCCTTCGCAGACGGCGAGCCGTAGACCTTGGAGCCGGGCTTGGCCGCCAGCCGTCGGGCGACCTCGGACTGCACCATGACCAAGATTCGATCGATCGAGGGAAAAGTTGCCAGCATGTGCAGCAGCACCGGCACGGAGATGTTGTAAGGCAGGTTCGCCACGAGAGCCGTCGGCACCGGCTCAGGGAGGCTGCGAATGGTCATCGCATCATCCGGTACGACGACAAGACGCGCGGCGTTGTCCGGCTGCAGTTCTTGTACCGTCTGCGCGAGTCGACCGGCCAGCGCGGAGTCAATCTCCACCGCCACCACGCGGTGCCCGGCATCGAGCAAGCCTAAGGTGAGCGATCCGAGTCCAGGGCCAACTTCCAGCACGACGTCGTCCGGCAGAAGGCGCGCCGCAGACACGATACGACGCACCGTATTGCCGTCGTGGACGAAGTTCTGGCCCAGCGTCTTGGTAGGACGAATACCCAGCTCGGCGGCCAGCTCTCGAATGCGGGTCGCCCCGAGGAGTCTTCCAGGTACGGCGACGTCATTCACACTGACCATCCAACAGCACGGCGCGAGGAGCCGGAGAGGTGGCTTCCGCACGCCCGCCGACCACGGGCACGGCGCGGGTCAGTCGGAGAGGTGGCTTCCGCACTCCCATTGGCCTGCGCCGGAGCGCATGTAGAGCATCTTGGCGCGAGCGAGCTGTTCCTCAGGGGCGGCATCGACCGGGTTGCCCGATCCACCGACGCTCGCCCAGGTCGCAACCGAGAACTGATAGAGGCCGAAGTACTTGCCGTTGGTCTTGTTAACCGCTTTGGGGTTGTTCGTCGACTCGCACATGCTCAACGCATTCCAGTTGAGCGCGTTGACGTTGGCCGGGAACTCCTTCGCGCCGACCGACACGACCGCGTTAACCGGCGGCGTGAGTACGGCGGTCGCAAGATCCGTCCGGGATGTCTGCACGCCGTTGGTCGACTGCACTTGCACCGTCACCGCCGCGAGACCATTGACTCCGGCGGTCAGCACGGACTGAAGGCCGACGTACTGGTTGGGGTCAGGCTGCTGAGTGGTCGCATAAGGCAGCACGCGCTGCTCGGTGACCGTGCTCAGTGAGACACGGGTGACGGACACTTGCAGACCGGCGGTGACCGGAGTGTCGCGGGGCACGGACAGCTCATCGGTCTCGCTGAGCGGGATGCCGGCGCGCGTGATCGCCTCGGCGGCGGTGGTGGCGGTCGTCAGGACCGTCTGCGTCTGGCCGTCTGCGGTGACCGTGATCGGCTTCGGCGCGGTCAGTGTCAGTGACTCCCCACCGACCGGGATACGGGTGCCACGTGAGGCGCTCACGCCGTGATCATTCAGCCCGAGCTGGTCGAGAGCCTCGTTAACGGTCAGGGCGGCGACCCACTTGACCGACTTCTTGCCGTCAATATTGAGCGTGAGCGGGCGGGCGTGGGTCACGGTGACCGTCTGGCCGTCCTTGATCACGGCCGACTTCGTGGGGCTCACCAGGTCTTTGTTGGACGCCTTCACGCCAGAGTCGGCTAGTACGCCGCTCACGTCAGCGGCGTACGTCGAGACGGTCTGAGTCTTGCCGTCCACGTCCAGCTTTACCGACTTGGAGAGGCTCGCGAACGCGAGCGTGCCGGCGACCAACGCGGCGGTAACGACCGCGAACAACGCGTGCCGGAGCACCGACCGACGCCGAGCCCGCGTCGGGGCCAAGGCCGGCTCAGCCGCCTCGTCGTGCGCTACATCGGGTTCGTCGTGCGCTACGTCGGTCTCGTCGTGCGCTACATCGGTCTCGACGTCGACCGATGTAGCAGACTCTAGAACATCTGCTGATTTGTCGGTCGTCTGGCCGTGAATCCGGTCGAACGCACGAGGGCGTGGCGCGCTGTGCTTGCCCATCGTCGACACCTACCTCACTCAAAATTTCTTTGGATTGTTCTCAAGACGTGACACCTGTTAAACGGCGTCACAAAACACGAGGAGCGGCGGCTGACCGATTTTCGGTCAACCGCCGCCCTTCGTTAAGTGCTACGAAAGCAGCTTCGGTCCACAGGACGGCCACGGCGAGATGCCGCGAGCGTTGTAGAGGTTCTGCGCGATGGCAGTCTGCTGAGCCGCGGAGGCATCCAGCGGGGAGCCGCTGCCGCCGTTGGCGTTCCAGGTCCTCTGGTCAAACTGGTAGAGGCCCATGTAACCGGCCGGGCTGACTGCCTTCGGGTTGCCGCTGGACTCGCACTGCGCGAGCGCCGGCCAGTTGAGGCCGCCGGAGCTGGGAATCGCGCCGGCATTACTGCCTCCGCCGGAACTGCCTGCGCCGGAGCCGCTGGGCGCCGGAGCAGCGGCGACCGGGGCTTCCTTGGTACCGACATTGACCACTTCGTTGACCGGGGCCACGGTAACCTGCGCCGAGACCTGCGTCTTGGCGGACACGACGCCGTTGGTCGTGGTCACGGTGTAGGTGACGACCTGCTCGCCCGCGACGCCCTTGGTGACGACCTTCTTGTCGCCCTTGTTCATCGTGCCGTCAGGCTGCTCGCTAGTGCTGTAGGGCACCGGCTGAGCTTCCTGAGTGGTCGTCGTACGCACCCGCGTCACATCGACCTGCATGCCGGACGTCACTGGTGTGTCGACGGCTGGGGTGGTGAAGTCGCCTTCGACGAGCGAGATGCTCTGCGCGTCGAGCACGTCCTTTACGGTCGCGCCGGTAGAAACCACGGAAATCGCCTGGCCGTCGACGTTGATCGCCACGGTCTTCGGTGTGGTGACCTCGAGCGAGGCACCCTTGAGCGGCAGGCGCTGCGAGCGGGACGCCGATACATCGGCCCCGCCGTCGATGCCAAGCTGCGAAAGAGCTTCTTCAACGGTGTACGCGGTCACCCATTTTTTAGAGTGAACCCCATCGATATCGATGGCGAGAGGACGCGCGCGGTTGAGCACGATGGTCCCGCCATCGGCCACTGCGGCGGTGAGCTTCGGGGTGAGGTCGTCGCGCTTGACGACCTTTACGTTGGCGTCCTTGAGGACACCTTCCACGTTGGAGGCATACGTCGAAACGCTTTGGGTCTTGCCATCTACAACGAGCTTTACAGATTTGTCGAGCGCTTTGAATGCGAAGGTGCCGCCGGCAATTGCTGCGACGGCCAAAACGCTAAGGCCTACTTTGTACGATCGGCGCACAGTTCTCCGATGGTCGGTGTTCCCAGGCAGGGGAATGTCACGGTCACACGCGTGCACTTGTCGTACGCGCCCGACTCGAGCACGTCTGTGCCGCAATATCGCGATCTATGCGCCCGACATGTCGACGTGGCTCACCACAGCGACAAACTCGTTCCGTGATTGTTAGGGCTTCCCCACCCTGGCGTTCGGTCACAAGAGCATAACGGAGATGTGTATATCGGGCTACAGTACGGACCGCATTTCGAGGGTTAACCTAAGTTCGCAATCCGCTGGCCGCGCGAAACGATCCCACATAGTGGTCTATCTAACGTCCGCTGGGGACGGCATCCTCGCTCGCGGCGCGGTGCACATACTCGGCGATCTTGCGCAGCTGGATCCCCCACTGGATGAGGAACCCGGCGATGAGTACGGCGGCGATTGCGGCCGCCAGGCCCAGGGTCAGAAGGCCGGCGCCCACCGCGCCATTTCCGCAGCCGTTGGCGGACGCCGACAGGCCGGTGCCGATACCGACGATCGCAAGCGAGCCGAGCGACAGCAGCGTCACGGCACCAACAGCGGTGTGCGCGATGGCCGACCGGGCCGCGTCGTCGACCATCACGTCCGCTCCATCTACCGGGATTCTGCGGCCGGGTACCAGCCGCAGTAACGCAGCCTCGCCGACCAGCCACGCGAGCACGACGAGCCCAAGGATGGTCAGGCTGACACTGTCGCTGGGACCGGAGCTGGTCTGAATGGTGCAGCCGGACGTCAGCAGAAATCGCGGCGCGCTGTCGAGATAGCCGACCACCGCCACCCCGGACCCGACGAGCGCCGTCACGCGCATCGCCCAGCCGAGCTCGCTGACGTTGATCGGACGTTTACCGCTCGTCAATTTCCATTTGACTCGGAGCGGTACGGCGGTGCCGATGAGTACGCCGAAGACGCCACCGATGACCAGCGTCGGGATCCAGAAGAATACGGTCGACTCGCCGCCGTAGACCCCCATGATCACGACGACCACCAGCGCAACGGCCACGCCCAGATAACTGCTGCGGCCGCGGCGACGTACCGAGGCAGCCATCGTCGCGTCGGCCTCGGCCGTGGGGCGCAGGAAACTCAGCGCCTCATAGTCCATCGTGCGCCTGCCGGCCGCTGCGAACCAGAGCCGAGCGAGCACGACGGCGGGAATGATCGCAATAATCACGAACACGGCGACGATAAATCGGCCCACGATCGCCCCTCCCGTCCGTCGTGGCTGACTGCCAGCCGACACATGCTGAAATTCGATGCGTCGTAGAGACCGCTATTGGTGATTATCTCCCACAATTGCGCGCGCGACTACTTGCGGTCGCCTTCGGCGTTTACCAGGGTCCGTAAACTCGTTCAGAGTTGTCACTCAGCGCCGTACACAGTTCGGTCAGATCTTCGCCGCGCGCTTCGGCGAGCGCGCGAACGGTGAGCGGCACGAGGTAGGAGGCGTTGGGCCGCCCGCGGTACGGCGACGGCGTCAGGAACGGCGCATCCGTCTCCACAAGCAGCAGGTCTCGCGGGGCCGCGGTGGCCGCGTCACGCAGATTCTGCGCCTTCGCAAACGTCGAGTTACCGGCGAAGCTCATGTAATAGCCATGCTCGGCGCATTTGTGCGCCATCGACACGTCCCCGGAATAGCAGTGGAAGACCACCGTGCGCGGCGCGCCCTCCTCAGCGAGCACCCGGAACACATCGTCGTGGGCGTCGCGATCGTGGATCATCAATGCCAGGTCGTGC
The DNA here is from genome assembly GCF_003003235.1 of Antricoccus suffuscus. Taxonomy (NCBI): domain Bacteria; kingdom Bacillati; phylum Actinomycetota; class Actinomycetes; order Geodermatophilales; family Antricoccaceae; genus Antricoccus; species Antricoccus suffuscus. The sequence goes on along the minus strand of NZ_PVUE01000007.1, from coordinate 45,295 downwards.
CGTTTGGCGATGTCGATGTGACGGCGGAAGGACAGCTCCTGCCGCGCAAGCTCGTCGCTGCCTTGCGTGCGGAAGAAGTCCATCCCGGTCTCCCCTACCGCGCGCACCCGCGGACGCGAGGCGAGTTCGTCGATCTCGGCGAGCGCCGCTTCGAACCGTTCGCCGATCAGCATCGGCGCCTCGTTAGGGTGCACGGCGACCGCCGCCAGGACGCCCGGGTGCGCATCGGCGAGGTCGGCGCTCCACCGAGAAGACGCGACGTCGACGCCGACCTGGACGACCCGGTCGATGCCGACGCTCGCGGCCTTGGCGAGCGCCTCTTCCGGCGTACCGGGTACGGCGTCGAGCACGATGTCAAGGTGCGTGTGGTTGTCCACGACCGGCACCGGTAGCGCTTCTGGCAGGGGTGGTGGATCGCCCGCGCGGCCATGCGAGCGCTTGTTGGCCATCAACTGGCTGACTCCTCGATCCGGGGAAACAGTACGTCGCCCTTGGTCACGGTCGTACCCGCCGGCAGTTGACCCCACTTGCCGGCCGAGGTGAGCGGCTGGTCGTCGAGCGCGCCGATCGACCGGTCGGCGCCGAGCGATGCCCAGAGCTTGGCCGACGCCTGCGGCATCACCGCGTTATGCAGCACGGCGACGGCCCGCAGCACCTCGGCACATGCGTAGAGAATCGTCGCCAACCGGGACTGCGCGTCGGCCGACTCGTCTTTGGCGACCTTCCACGGCTGCTGTTCGGTGATGTAGCCGTTGACACGCGTGACCAGGTCGTGAGTAGCGGTAATGGCCTCATGGATCGCCAGCCGCTCCATGGCGTCATCGGCGACCTCGACAGTCTTGCGCAACGACTCCGCGAGCGCGTCCTCCGCCTCCCCAAGCGCACCTGGCTCGGCGAGGATCCCTCCGTGGTACTTGCCGACCATGGCCGCTACCCGGGAGGCGAGGTTGCCGAGATTGTTGGCCAGCTCGTCGGCGTACACGGCGCTGATGTGCTCCCACGAGAACGACGCGTCGGAGCCGAACGCGATGGTCTTCATGAAGTAGTAGCGGTAGGCGTCCACCCCGAAGGTATCGGTGATCTCGCGCGGGTGGATCGCGGTCGCGTTGCTCTTGGCCATCTTTTTGCCGCCGACGAGTAGGTAACCGTGCGCAAAGACCCGCTGCGGCACCGGCAGACCAGCAGCCATCAGCATCGCCGGCCAGATGACCGAGTGGAAGCGCAGGATGTCGCGGCTCATCAGGTGGACCGGCGGCCAGAACTTCGCGAATTTCTCCGGGTCGTCGTATACCCCGACGGCACTGGTGTAGTTGAGCAGCGCATCGATCCAGACGTAAAGCACCTGGCTGTGGTCCCAAGGAACCTGGATTCCCCAGTCGAACGTCGACCGGCTGATAGACAGATCCTGCAGGCCCGCTTCGACATAGTTGCGGATCTCGTTGCGCGCGGCCGACGGGCCGACGAAGTCCGGCTGCTCGTCGTACAGAGCCAGTAGTCGGTCCCCGAACTCGCTGAGCTTGAAGAAGTAGTTCTTCTCGCTGATCTCCTCGACCGGCCGTTCGTGAATGAGGCAGAGGCCATCTTCGGTCAGGTCGGCTTCCTGCTTGAACTCCTCGCAGTCAACGCAATACAGCCCGGTGTACTGGCCCTCATAGACGAAGCCCGCGTCGTACAGCCGCTGCCAGAACTCCTGGACCTGCGCGACGTGGTCCGGGTCTGTCGTACGGATGAACCGGTCCGGCGTGATGTCGAGCAGGTCCCACGCGGGCTTCCACTCATCGCGGACCAGGTCATCGACAAACTGCTGCGGGCTCTTGCCGTTCTTTTCGGCGCTGCGCAGCACCTTTTGTCCGTGCTCATCGGTGCCGGTGAGCATGTAGGCCATCTCGCCGCGCTGCCTGTGCCACCGCGTCAGTACGTCGGCGGCCGTCGTTGTGTAGGCGCTGCCAATATGCGGCGCGGCCGTCACGTAGTAGATCGGCGTCGTGATGAAGAAGCTCTTACCTAGCATGCCTACTAGGCTATTCGCCCCGGCAACGTGATTTGGCACCGGTCCGCGGAGCGCATCCTCATCGATTTCTCAGGTTGGATCGCACGTCGCTGATAACCTCACACAGACACCCGTCGAACCCTTGTGCGGAGGTATGCCCATGGCTGCGCGCGAACCGTCATCTCAGCATCAAGCTCCATCGCGGCATCGAATCCCGCTCAGCATTCCGCGCAATATTCCCAACCCGGCCGCATTGGTACGGCGCAAAAGCTCGGCCACCCGCACCGGTCCGGAGATCGCCGGACCCGCCCACGATCCGATCGTCCGATGCGCCGTCTATGCCAAGGGCAAGATCATCAGTCACGATGCGCCCTTTCGCGAGGCCAGCCGCATCGCCAAGGAATGCGACGGATTCGTCTGGATGGGACTGCACGAGCCGACCGCGCTCGAGTTCGAGGCAATCGCCGACGAGTTCGGACTACACCCGCTTGCCGTCGAAGACGCGGTCATGGCGCATCAGCGCCCGAAGCTCGAGCGGTACGACGACACGCTGTTCTTGGTACTCAAGACCTGCCGGTACGTCGAGCACGAGACGCTCACCGCCAGCAGTGAGGTCATCGCCACCAGCGAGGTGATGGTGTTCCTCGGCGCCAACTTCGTCATCACCGTCCGGCACGGCGATTTCGGCGAGCTCGGCGATATGCGCCGCCGCCTCGAACACGACGACAACGGCCTGCTCGAGCTCGGCCCGGCGGCGATAATGTACGCCGTCGCCGACACCGTGGTCGACCGCTACCTCGAGGTCGCCAATGACGTCGAGATCGACCTGGACGAACTGGAGGAAAGTGTCTTCGCGCCCAATCGGACTCAGGAACCGTCCCGTATCTATCAACTCAAGCGGGAGCTCCTGGAGCTGAAAAGGGCAGTCTCACCGCTCGCCATACCTCTGCAGACCCTTTCGAATCGGTCACTGCCGCTGGTCCCCGAGCCGATCCGAGAGTATTTCCGCGACGTAGAAGACCACCTGTCCCGGGTCCGCGACACCGTCTCGGGACTTGACGAATTGCTCTCCTCGATCCTGCAGGCCTCGATCGCGCGACTGTCACTGTCCGAAAACGAAGACATGCGCAAAATTACGTCGTGGGCCGGTATTCGCTAAACACGCATCTGATAACTTCTCGGCATGAGATCGCCGAAGCGCCTACCGCCAGCCGCACCTAGCGCCACCGCCTCCATCTACGTCCGCCTGTCCCGCGAGGCCCGCGAGGAGAACCTCTCGAAGGGTGGCATGGAGGCGGACTGTCGCGCGACCGCCGAGCGTCTCGGTCTGGCCGTGGTCGCCGTCCACATCGACGACGGCATCTCTGGCGCCGTGCGCGACCGCTCCGAGTTCGTTGCCTGGCTGGACGATGCTCGCTCGCTACGCGCCGACACCCTCGTTACGTGGGCGGTCGATCGCCTGACCCGTGAGGGCGTCAACGTGGCCGCCATGATTCTCGACGTCCTAGAGTCCAAGGACGTACGCACTGGCCGTGTCGTCGGCGCCCCGGTCCGCCTGGTCGATACGCGCGGAATGGACTCGTCCGGCGACGATACGTCGTTCCGCTTCTCGTTCGTGATCGCCGCAGAGGTGGCAAGGGCAGAGCGAGAGCGGATGCGTGAGCGCACGCGCGCCGCCTATCGCCGTCTTGCATCCTCCGGTCGCCACTCGGGCGGAGTCCCACCGTTCGGCTTCCGCACGATCCCCAACCCAAACGGCCCCGGCAAGGTTCTAGCTCAGGCTCCGTCGGAGGCCGCGTTCGTCCGTGAGGCGGCGCAGCGTGTGCTTACTGGTGAGCCGATGGTCTCGGTTCTCCGCTGGGCGAACGGCCCCGATGGGCATGCCCCCCGTAAGGCGGCTCGGTGGTCGCGCGTCGCACTCCGACAGGTCCTCACTGGCAACGCGGTGGCTGGCCGTGTAGTGCATACGGTGGATGGCCGTACGTCGCCCGTAGTCGACGCTCATGGCGACCCGGTGACTATTCCCGCGATCCTAACGCCCGACGAGAGCGCGGCGGTCACGGCGGCCATCGCGCCGAAGTCCGGCACCCGCGCCCAGTGGACCCGTACGCCGACCCGTATCTTGTCCGGCATCCTCCGGTGCGCCTCATGCGACACGCCGCTACAGGTAGCCGTGCGCAGCGATGGACACGCCACCTACCGCTGCCAGATCAACCAAGGGCAACCCGGCACCTGTCCTCGTAGCGTCTCGGTAACGGCGCGATTCATCGACGAGTACGTCGAGGCGGAGTTCCTGACCGCGTGGGGCGACTCGCCCGAGTACGTCCGGCACGCCTCGGTCGCTGGCGCTGCCAACATCGCCGCCGCAGAGGTGGCCGTCGCGGCCGCGCTATCTGACCTCGCGGCCGACGCGACGCCCGAGGCATTCGCCGCTCTCCAGGCCGCCCAGGCGGTACGCACGGAGGCCACCGCCGTACCCCAAGAGGCGGTAGTCACCCTGACCCCCACCGGGCGGACGGTGGCCGAGGCATGGGGGGAGTCCGACATACCCGGGCGTACCGCTCTCCTAGCCACTAACTACAGCACCATCGTCGTACGTCCTGGAGGTCGCGGCTTCCGCACGCTCGACCCTCGCCGCGTGACCATGATCGCCCAGCCTCCCCACATCGCAGGCGTAAGCGCCGAGCCCTACCGCAGAGGCGGCGCCGTAGTCGACGGGTAGGCGCTACCTACCGGAGACTCATTGCTTAAAGCGTGCGCCGTTTGCGGCGACCTCTCGACCTCGACGCGCTGCCCTTCTCACACGCCGCGTCGCACCGACGAACCGAACAGACCGAGCGCGCATCGTCGAGGCTACGGTCACAGTTGGCAAGCGCTCTCGCGAGAGGCGCGACGACTGCAACCTTGGTGCTCCGATTGCGGAACCGGCGAGGACTTGACCGCCGACCATCTCGTATTTCCTGCCCTCTCACTCGTCGACGTCGACGTCGTCTGTCGTTCCTGTAACTCGAAACGCGAGCCGATCCGAGGCGCGCGCGGCGTCGGTCGTCGCTCAAGACCAGGGGACGTGGCCCTCTCGACCCTCTTAGAGACCGGAGGAGAGAGGACCGATGTCTAACTCTCTCCCAGAGCCGTATTAAGCCTCCGCGTTTCCGCAGGTCAGAGGGGGTGTCGCTCTCTCAGAATCGCCTAGATATGGCGACCGGTACCTCAGGTACCCCCTAGAATCCTGGAGCCTTACAGATGGCCCCTTCACGCCCTGGGCCAAAGGCCCCAATCACAGCGCCGCCGCTCGACTTCTCACACCTACCGCCGCGCGGATGGGAGCGCGTCGAGGCGTTCGCGACCAGATACCTCAAAGTACCCAAGGGCACAGGAGCCGGTGACCCGTTTCTACTCCGGCCGTGGCAACTCGACATCATCAAGGGCCTATTCCCCCAGTGCACCGAGACGCGGCCGCGTCAAGGTCTGCTAAGCCTGCCTCGCGGCAACGGCAAGACCGCCCTCGCTGCCGTGCTCGCGCTCTACGCGCTGTTCGCAGACGATACGGCGTCGGCTCAGGTGCTCATCGTCGCATCGGACGAGAGGCAAGCGCGGCACGTATTCACCGCCGCGCGCCGCATGATCGAACTAGCCCCGAGTCTCGACGAGCAAGTGCACGTTTACACGGACCGTATCGTCGTCCCGCACACCGGATCCGAACTTCGCACGCTGCCCGCCGACGTCGGCGCGCTGCAAGGCTGGGACCCGTCACTCATGATCGTGGACGAGCTCCACGTCGTCACCGAAGACGTCTGGGAGGCCGTCTCCTCGGCGTCCGGCAAACGCGAGACGTCGCTAACGCTCGCCATCTCCACGCCGTCCGATTCCGTCGAGTCGGTCATGTTCAAACTCGTGGAGTACGGCCGCGCCGACGACGACGCGTCGTTCTACTTCAAGGAGTACGCGGCGCCCGCAGGTTGCGCCCTCGACGACGAGACCGCCTGGTACACAGCCAATCCAGCGCTCGACGACTTCCTCCACATCGACGCCATGCGCGCACAGTCCCGCACTATCCGCGAGCCCGCGTTCCGTCGCTACCGCCTCGGCCAGTGGGTCGGCTCCGAGGACACCTGGCTTAAGTTCGGCGTCTGGGACGGGCTCGCGAATCCCGACCGCGTCGTTGCCCCCGGCTCTCGTGTGGCCCTTGGCTTTGACGGCTCCGTCTCCGGCGACTCGACCGCGCTCTATGGCGCGACCATCGAAGCACGCCCGCACATCTTCCTCGTCGGCGTCTGGAATAACCCCGGCTCCGACGACTGGAAGGTGCCACGCGCCGAGGTACGCGCCGCCGTCGACCGCGCGTTCTCGACGTACGACGTCGTCGAACTCGCCGCTGACCCGTGGGGCTGGCAATCCGAGTTGCAATCGTGGGCCGAGACGTACGGCGAGCGCCGCGTCGTCGAGTTCAACACCGGCTACCGCAAACGCATGGCACCGGCTACAGACCTTATGTACCAGGCAATCCAGGACGGCCGCGTCTCTCATGACGCGGACCCGACGCTACGAGCACACATCAGCAACGCGCAGGCCGTGACGACGGCGCAGGGCGACGTTTTGCAGAAGGACGAGCGCAAACGTAAGCGCCGTATCGACGCCGCCATAGCGGCCGTCGTCGCGCACGCGCGCGCCCATCACTACCTGACCCATAAACCTAAGAAACGAGCCGTGTCTTGGTAAATCCAATCGACCTCGCCGCCACATTCTCCGATCAACTCGACGCGCAGGCGTCCGACCTCGCGGCGCTAGACCAGTACCTAGAGGGCACCCAGCCCGCCGCGTTCCTATCGCCCGAGAGCCGTAAGGCACTCGGTAACCGGCTCCAGGTGCTCTCGGTCAACTTCCCCCGCCTGGTCGTAACCTCCATCGCCGAGCGTCTCAACCTAGAAGGCTTCCGTACCGAGGATCCCGCCGTCGGCTCCGAACTCTGGCGCGTCATGAAACGTAACCGGATGATCGACGGCGCGGCGACGGCGCACATGGAGGCGCTCGCCCTCGGCCGATCGTTTGTGATCGTCTGGGCAGGCCGCACGCCAGAGACCCCACTCGTCACCGTCGAGTCCGCGCGGCAGGTCGCCGTGACGCGAGATCCCGCTACCGGCGAGGTCGTCGCGGCCGCTAAGCGTTGGGTCGCAGGCGATCGCGCCTACATGACCCTCTACGAGCGCGACCACATCACCCGCCTTATCTCGGCCGAGACCATCACGTCCGGCACCGCGATTCCAACGGGCGGCTGGCAGGTCCGCGAGACCCTCGACAATCCGCTCGGCGTCGTACCCGTCGTCCCCTTCATCAACCGTGGCCGTCTCCTCGACACGCTCGGTCGCTCCGAGATGTCAGACGTCATGGGACTAGCCGACGCCGTAAACAAGGTCACCTCGGACATGCTCGTCACGTCGGAGTTCTACGCGCGGCCGCGTCGCTGGGCGACCGGCCTAGAGATCATGGAGGACGACGAGGGCAACCCTGTTAACCCCTTCACCGACGGCCCGGACCGCGTCTGGCAGAGCGAGAGCCCGGAGACCCGATACGGCCAGTTCGACGGCGCACGCCTCGACGGCTACTCAGACAGCCTCGCGACTCTCACGCAGCAGATCGGCGCCCTAGCTGGACTTCCGCCGCATTACCTCGGCCTCAACGGCGACCAGCCACCCTCCGCCGACGCTATCCGCAGCGCCGAGGCGTCGCTCGTCGCCATCGCTCGCGCTCGTATGCGCACGTTCGGCGACGATTGGGCCGACGTCGCCCGCCTCATCTACGCGGTACGTCACGGCGTCGACGTGGACACGCTCGAAGTGGACACTGTCTGGTCGGATCCCGAGACCCGCACACCGGCACAGTCCGCCGACGCGGCCGCTAAGTTGCGCGGCGTAGGCGTCGCTTTGTCTACTGTGCAAGACATCTCGCTTGGATGGACACCCGAACAGATCGAAGCCGACCGCGTCGCACGCCGCTCTGAGGCGCTCGACGCGTCCGGCGTAGACCTCGCTGCCCTCCTGCCGTGACGCCGACGGACGAGTCCGCGCTCTACGTTGCTTTCATGGGTCACGCGGACGCCACGGCCGAGCGACTCGTAGGCCTCCATGCGCGCCTCCTCGCTGGCGAGTTGAGCCGCGAGCAGTTCATAGCCCTTGCGGCCGCGCTCGTCGGTCGCGCTCAGGCTCAGGCATACGCGCTCGCTGACCTGTCACTCGCCGCGTGGGTCACCGCTCAGACCGGCACGGCCGCGCCGACGCTCGGCCTCCTCGCGTCCGTCAACGTCGACAGACTCCGCGACGGTCTCACCACGCTTATTAGTGTCGTCGACCATGACGAGCCGGGGCCCCGCGTCGCTCGGTATGGGCGCGCTGAGACGGCCGGTGCATTCCAGGATGCCTACTCGGACGGTATGCGGTCGCGGCCGGAGGTCGGTGGATACACGCGAAGGCTCAACGTCGCGGCGTGCGAACTGTGCCACTGGCTCTATCGCGACGGCTACGTGTGGGCCGCGAGCAAGCCGTTTCACCGCCATCCAGGGTGCGGATGCCATCCGGAGCCTGTGTTAGCCCTCTGAACTTAACCAAAGGTGGGATTGGCGGACTATAGCCTATTAGCCCTTTATAGAGACCTCTTCTTAAAGGGGTAATAGTAAACAGTCCACCAATCCCACTTTTGGTGAAGTTCACCCCAGAACACCCGTTCCGCCGCGTCCGAACGGTCGTCGGACGCACGCGGCGGCGACGCGTTAGGCAGTTATAGACCGTTTACACGCTCGCGACGCCTCATGAACTTAACCAAAGGTGGGATTGGCGGTCTATAGCCTATTAGCCCTTTATAGAGACCTCCTCTTAAAGGGGTAATAGTAAACAGTCCACCAATCCCACCTTTGGTTAAGTTCCTCTAATCCGCCGCCGCTCCGCCGCGTCCGGATACTCCCGTGAATAAATCAGGAGCATTTCGCAGACCTAGAGGATAAGACCCCTTCACGCCCCTCGAAAGGCCCAATTGCATGACTGCCCCAGACGCCCCGATCACGCCGGATCTCCCGGATAACCCCACCTCCCCCGAGTCGGCCGACGACGCCGACACGTTCCCCCGCGACTACGTCGAACGTCTCCGCGCAGAGAGCGCCGAGCATCGCGTCCGCGCCAAGCGTGCAGACGACCTAGCCGCCAAACTGCACGCGGCACGTGTGGCCGCTACCGGCCGCCTGGCCGACCCCGCAGACCTGCCCTACGCCGAGGACCTCCTCGACGACGACGCGGCACTAACGGCCGCGCTGGATGACCTCATCGCGTCCAAGCCTCACCTCGCGTCGCGGATCCCACGCGGCGACGTCGATCAAGGCATCCGCGAGACCCCCGACGCCCCCAAAGGTTGGGGCTCGCTCTTCAAGCAGACTTGAGGCTACTTTCCTTGTATATATGCGTCACAGAGATTGTTGCGGTGACATTTTTCAAAGATATGTACTAGCGTCATCGGCACCACAACCGAGACGCTAGGAGTCACCAATGATCGACGCAACCGCCGACGCCGACCTCAACGACGAGGAGTTCCTCCTCGAAGTCGCCGAGATGGAGGCCATCGACTACTACAGACAACTTCGTTCCGAGGCACGCGAGTTTTGGACCGAGGTATTCGGTTACCCGCCGCCGCGTCGCGGACTGCCCGCATAACCCCCTAAACCACCGTGGCCCCTGATCGTACGGGGCAGTCCGACAGAGGGCCACGGCCCTAAACAGCCCAGCGAGGGCGTCACGTGAGGCTTCTAGTCATTCACTCGCGTGCATGTACGTCGAGAGAGGCGGCAGGGATAGCCGCCCACGACCTCCGTACACCGCGCCCTCGCTGGGCATCCCCCTAATTCTCCTCCGTATAGCGCTGGCCGCTCTCCGGAGTCGCTCGACGCCCTGGCGGCGTCGCGCTTCCCCCATCTTCATCAAATCTAAGGAGACGGCCAGATGGCTATCTACGCTGCAAACGTTCCCGACTCGGTCAAGCCTGACGAGTACCACGACCTCATCCTCGAAGGTCTCCAGACCGAGTCCATCGCCGCCGCGTCCGGCGTCGCAGTGGTTAACACCTCGGCCGCGACGCTGAACATTCCGCGCATCACGGCAGATACGACCGCCGTATGGGCGCTGGAAGGCGAAGACCTGGAGGTCGGTAATCCGGCACTCGACGAGATCGCCTCGACGCCCAAAAAGGTCGGTGGAGTCATCAAGGTTTCGCGCGAACTCGCGCAGGACTCCAGCCCGGCCGCGACCAAGCTTGTCGGCGACAGCCTGACCCGCTCGGTCGCCGTTGCGCTCGATAAGGCCTACTTCACCAACAGCGGTGCCCAGATCGCTAAGGCGCCTAAGGGCCTGCCTGGCGTCACTGGTGCTCTCACGGTTGCGAGCGACGCTGCCGACCTGGACGCGTTCACCGAGGCGCAGGTTAAGGTGCTGGGCGCTCGTGCGCAGGTGACCGCCTGGTACATGAACGCGGCTACCTACCTCCGTTTCGCGGGCATCAAGCAGGCGGACGCCTCTAATGTCGGCCTCCTGGAGACCCAGTTCGCCATCAACGGCGTGCCGGTCCACGTGACCGAGGATCTCGCCGACGACGTCGTCTACGGCGCGGACACCTCCAAGGCGCTGCTCATCATCCGCGACCGCGCCAAGGTGGAGGTCTCCAACGAGGCCTACTTCTCGACGGACGAGGTCGCCGTCAAGGTGACCATGCGCGCCGACCTCGCTTTCCCGAGCCCTAAGTCGATCGTCAAGATCACCGTCGCGCCCGCTGCCTAACTAATCGACCCTCTCGGCCGTCGTCTCCCGCGTGGAGACGACGGCCGTTTGCGTTGTCTACGCGACCCCCTGGAGGCTCGTATGACCTATCCGCTTACCTGGCAACCCGGCGACGTCCTCGGCCGTAACTACGTGCCGCGCCCCCACTGGATGGACGCGGGCTCGTCGACAACTGACATCGCGCCCTGGACGTCCGGCACACTCGGACAGCGCGACGTCGCAAACGGGCTGGGGACGATTAACCGGCTCGCCAGTTTCACCCTGACCAGGATCAAACTCGACGGGCTACCCATAGAGTCCGGCCGCCAGTACGTACTGCGCATGCTCGCGTTTGTGTCTGACCCGGCGCAGACCGTGAAGGTCGGCATTGTCGCGAATGGTGGCAACGACACCGCGCCCGTCGCGGGCTACGACGTCACGATCCCGCCCAACTCTGGCTATCAGTGGGTCGAAGTCAACGTAACGACGCCTGATAAGCAATGGCGCAACTCGCTAGGCACTCCATTCACGCCGACCGCCATGGATCTCATCATCACCGCGACGTCGGCGGTCGCTATCGGCTTCGCAATGGTCCGCCTCGACGAGCCCGGCTCCCCTATCTCCGGCCGCCTTGACGGCGACGCGACAGATACGACCGACTGGGACTTCGGCTGGACCGCGACGACTAATCGGTCCGCGTCGACCGCTACCGCTCTCACCGCATACCCCACGGCGTCCGCAGACGAGGCGCCTACCGCCGCGTTCATCGCCGCCGCCACCGACCTAACCCTCGACGTCGACGCGTCCGCCTCTAGCGACCCCGAGGAATCGACGCTCTCCTACGGCTGGGACTTCGGCGACGGTGCCACAGGATCCGGCGTGACCGCATCGCATACCTACGCGGCCGACGGCGCCTACGTCGTCACACTCACCGTGACGGACACGGCCGGTAACGCCGCAGGCTCCACGAAGACCGCGCACGTCTCCGCCGTAACCGGCACCGATCCGACGCCCGACCCCGAGCCCGGCTCCGGTCCGATCACCGCGCTTATCGCCGAGGTCGTCGCGTTCATGGGCCGTACCGGCGACGCGGCGCTCGAAGCGCTGGCCGCCGAGCATGTGCCAGTCATGGCCGAGATCGTCAACGCTTACGTTCGCGGCAACGGACCGACGCGCACCGGATCCGGGCTCGGAGAGTTCGACTTCCCGCCAGACCTCCGCGCCGTGACCATGACCGCGTCCGCGCGTCTCCTCAATAACCCGGCGCAACTGGAGAGCGAGAGCGCGGACGGCTACGCCGCACGCGGCCGTTTCGAGTCGTTCTCTCTCGCCGAGCAAGCGATCCTGCACCGCTACCGCCGGAGGTCCGCGTGAACTACCTAGAGCGTGTCGCGCTCGTCTCCGGCGCTAGCGAGGTGGAGGCGCCCGCCACCGTCGCCCTGGTGTCCGCTCAGGAGGCTTACGAGGTGTTCCTCGTTACCGATGTGAGCGTCCGCGTGCCTCCGGGCTTCGCGGTGCTCGGCACCACCGATTCTGTCCGCGTCCTCACTGGCCCTCTCGCGGGTACGTACAGGGTTACGCAGGTCCGACCGAGTCGGCACCACACGCGCTACATGGTCGCTCGTACCACGTCGTAGTTACATGCGTGTTTATCGAATAGTGGCATGGGCGGCGATCTTTGCGGTGCCGACTGCAGTGGCAGGGATATACGGGATGAACTTCGACTTCATGCCGGAACTGCACTGGAAGTTTGGCTATCCCGCGGTCATTCTCGTGATCGTAACGATCTGTTTGCTGCTCTATCGCGGATTCAAGCGCAACCACTGGCTTTAAGGCCGCAGATTACCGGAGCGCGTGGAATGCGTCGAATACGGTGCGCTTCGGCGTACCCGTGGTGGTCGCAACCAGCACGACCGCGTCCTTCTTCGACATCCCCTTGGCCACCTCGTCCGCGACCAGCGCGGCCAGCTCATCCGCGGCGTACTCCCGCCGTACGTCGCCGGCGCCTTCGATCACCACCGTGATCTCCCCGCGCACGCCGTCCGCCGCCCACTCAGCGAGCTCCCCGAGAGTGCCGCGGCGTACCTCCTCGTAAGTCTTGGTCAGCTCGCGGCACACCGCTGCGCGGCGGTCCGCACCAAAGACGTCGCGGACGGCCTCAAGCATCGGAAGGAGCCGGTGCGGCGCCTCGAAGAACACCATCGTGCGGCGCTCGGTAGCCAGCGGCGCGAGCGCGCGCTGCCGCTCCCCTGGCTTGCGCGGCAGAAAACCCTCGAAACAGAAGCGGTCGCACGGTAGCCCGCTCAGGGCTAGGGCGACGGTCACCGACGACGGCCCCGGCAGGCAGGTGACCGCGAGGTTGGCGTCGATCGCCGCCGACACCAGCCGGTAACCGGGGTCTGACACCGAGGGCATACCGGCGTCGGTCACGAGCAACACGCTCTTTCCGCTGCGCAATGCGTCGATGAGCTCCGGCTGCCGGTCCTTCTCGTTTTGGTCGAAGTACGACGTGACCGGCGCGCTGAGCTCGACTCCAAGGTCGCGCGCGAGCCGACGAAAACGCCTGGTGTCCTCGGCCGCGATCAGGTCGACCGATCGGATCGCCGTGCGCAGCCGATCGGTGGCATCGCCGGCGTTGCCCAGCGGCGTACCAGCGATGACGAGCACCCCAGGTGACGGCGACCACGCAGGTCGCGCCGGGCCGCCGGACGTCGTCTCACCATTCGTCATTCGATCAGCCTACGATCATTGCCGTGCCGGAACCGACCCAGACGACGCCCCAAGACGACGTCGATGGGCTCGACGTACCGCGACTGGATCCGCCGATGCCGCGCGACGGACTGGCGGCGTGGGTATTTACGTTGCTCATCGGCGCGCTTGCGCTTCTGGTCCGAGTGGCGAATCTTGGCTGGCCCAACAGGTTGGTCTTCGACGAGGCTTATTACGTGCCCGAGGCGCACCAGCTGCTGCACTACGGCTTCGAGGAGAACCGCGCCTACTACTTCATCGTCCATCCGCCGTTCGGCAAATGGAACATAGCGGTCGGCGAGTGGCTGTTTGGCTACAACTCTTTTGCCTGGCGGATATCCGGAGTGGTAGTCGGGTGTGCCGCGATCGTGCTGCTGAGCTTCGTCGTACGCCGGATGACCCGATCTACGCTCTGCGGACTATTTGCCGCGATTCTGCTGGCCGCCGACGGGTTCTCGTTCACTATCAGCCGGACCGGGATCCTCGACATCTTCTTGCAGTTCTGGACGTTACTTGGCTTTTGGTTCCTGATCGTGGATCGGGACAGATTCCGCACGCAGTTGTGGCGCGCGTGTCAGAGCGGGGTAATCGGCACCTGGGGCCCGAGGGTGGGATTCCGGTGGTGGCGCCTTGCCGCCGGGATTACGTTCGGGCTGTCCGCGAGCGTGAAATGGAGCGGCGTCTACTTCCTCGCCCTGTTCGCGATCCTGTGCCTGGTCTGGGACTGGGGCGCCTACCGCTCTATCGGGCTGCGCCGGCCCTTCGTCGCGACCATGCGGCGTAGCCTCCCCACCGCGTTTTGGGATCTCGGCATCGTCCCGGTGCTCGCCTACCTCGTGACCTGGGCCGGCTGGTTTGCCGGCGAGACGGCGCAAGGCCGGTACTGGGCAGAAGGCCGCGCGACGTCGTACCCGTGGATCCCGGAGGCATTGCGTTCGCTATGGCACATGCATGCCGAGTGGCTCAACTTCCACACGCACCTGACCACGCCGCATCCGTGGGACTCCAACCCCTGGTCCTGGCTGCTCACCGGCCGCCCGGTACTAATGGTCAACGACACGGTCACTATCGCCGGGGCGCAGCACATGCGCACGATCACGATGATCGGCACACCGCCACTGTGGTGGGCGTTTGCGCTGGCCGGCCTATGGATGATCTGGTGGGCGATCTCTCGGATGGACTGGCGCGCGATCGCAGTCCTAGTAGCGATCGCGGCCGGTTGGGGTGCCTGGTTGATTGACACCGAACGCACGATGTTCATGTTCTACATGGCGCCCGTCGTGCCATTTTTCATCATGGCCGTGACGTTCGTGCTCACCGACGTCCTCGGCCGGCGTACCGACTCAGTACGCCGACGCAAGTGGGGCGCCGCGGCCGTCGCGGTCTACCTCGGGCTCGTAGTGGTCATGTTCGGCTTCTTCCTGCCGGTGCTCAACGGCACCACACTGTCTATGTCCGCCTGGGACCTGCGAATGTGGCTAAACCTCTGGAGCTGACTCGTCGCCGTGGTCTCCGAACACCGGCGGGGTGCTGAGCTTGGCCCAGTGTTGCCGTCTGGCCTCATAGATGGCGATCGACGTGGCGGTCGCGACGTTGAGCGAGCCGACCCTACCGACCTGCGGGACGAACCCGACTGCATCGGCGGCGGCTAACGCTGCGGGTGTCACACCGCGATCCTCGTGTCCGGACAAGATCGCCACCGGGCGGTCCAGATCGAGAGTATGCAAGGGCTTTGACTCGCTCGCTAACTCCAGCGCCACGATGTAGTAGCCGTCGGCCCGAGCGGCCGCGATCGCCGCGGCGATGTCGTCGTACGTCGTCCACTTCAGGTAGCGGTCGGTGCCGAGCGCCGTCTTCTGGGTCTTCGGCGAGCGCGGGGTCGCGGTGTCGCCCACGAGATAGAGGTGATCGATGCCCATCGCGGCCGCCGTACGGACAAGCGCTCCGACGTTCCACGGCGAGGCGACCGACTCGAGGATCAGGCCGAGCGGTTCGGGGTAGGTGCGTTTCCACCCGCGGTGCAACCGCTTGAGGTCGGTGCCGCGAAACTGGCTCATATCTGTTCCCTGTCTGTGCGGCGTACTTCGAGGACGCGATAGCTCTGCTTAGATGACAGCCGGTCGACCCGGAGTCCTTGCGACGTAAGCCATTTCGCGATCGAGTCGGCGCCGAGATGCTTCCCGACGACGAGATAGCAGACCCCTGTCGGAGCGAGACGCTGCAACCAGGTGGCGAGCAGCTCGTGCAGTGCCTGCTTGCCGATCCGGATGGGCGGGTTGGAGTAGATCGCGTCGAACACGACATCGGCGGGAGTCTGCTGCGGCGTACTCACGTGCACGTTATCGAGCTTCGCGCGTCTGGCGTTGTCGCGGGTCAGGTCGCAAGCGCGTTCGTTGACGTCGATGGCGTAGACCCGAGCTCCAGGCGACCATGTCGCCAGCGTCAACGCGATCGGGCCGTAACCACAACCCAGGTCCAACAAATTTCCGTGCGCCGGAGGAGATGGGACACCATCGAGGAAGATCCGGGTCGCCTCATCGAGCTGTCCGTGCGAGAAGACTCCCGCGTCAGACTGCAACTGCAAGTCGACTCCGTCGAGAAGTACGTCGACCACGCGAGGGTCGCTCGCCACGCTGGGCTCGGGGCTGAAGTAGTGCCCGTCGGGCGAGGATGGATTCACCCGGCCATCCTAGGTGACCCGGCACAGACACCTTCGCCATCCGTCACAAAAGTCCGCTGATCCGTCAGAAAAGTCGACTGATCCGTCACTACGGGACCCGCACGCGACTCGATCCGACTGGTTAACGGCGAAAAACCAGCAGCGGCACCAGGAGCTCGTCCTCGGTGAGCGAACCGTGGTGCCCTTTCAGCGAGGACTGCATGGGCTCGGCGCCACTCCGAAACAGCGCGCCGTCGGTAAGCGCGATGGCGATGACGTCGCCGATCCGGTCGTACGACGCCGACGTAATCGTCGGCCCGAACCATCCGTCCTCGACGAGCTCGGCCTTGCGGTAGACGCCGTACTCATCGCCGAGCCGCTCGCGCCACAGGTCATAGACGTCCTGCGCCGCACCGTCTTCGGCGTAAAGGTGACGAGCACGCGGTTCACCGCCAATGATGCGCACGCCGTCCTGGAGCTCGGCGTCGGCGTCGATATCGATGCTTGAACCGACCTCGACCATCCCGTGATCTGCGGTGACGATCAGCACGCCGCCCGGCGGCAGCCCCTCGGCGATATCGCGAGCAATCTGATCGACGTGCGCGAGCTCGGCCCGCCATCCGGCCGAGCTAGGTCCACGCACGTGACCGGTCAAGTCGAGATCGCCGTGATAGGCATAAACCAGAGTCCGATCCCCGGCCATCGCGGCAATCGTCTCGGCGGCCAGGTCCCCATATGACACCGCCGGACGGAAGTCGCCGCCGCGCAACACGGCGCGGGTGAGCCCCGACTTCTGCTGGTAGCGGGGCCCCACTCGCACGACTTCGATGCCATCGGCCACGGCGCGCTCGAACGTGGTTGGCGCCGGCTGGAATACCTCTGGGACAACGGTTTTGACCAAGTCGACATGGTCACCAGGCCCGTGCAACCGCCAGAGTAGTGGGTTCATCGGTCGGTCGTACCCGTCCACCGCGAGCAGGTAGCCGACGAGGCCGTGCTCGCCCGGCGGGAGCCCGGTGCCGAGCGAGCCGAGGCTGGCCGCGGTCGTACTCGGGAAGCCGGCAGTGATCTGCGGACCTAGTGCTGTCGATAGAAAGGGCGCGGCCGCTTGGTGCGCGCGCAGCAATAGCGCCCCCAGCCCGTCGACAAGCAGCACACACACCTGGCGCACCCCAGCAAGATCGAGCCCCAGTACATCGCGTTCCCCCGGTACACCGAGCCCGGCAAGCACGGAGGGCATGAGGTCGGCGAGCGAGCGTTCGCCGTACCGCGGAGTCAGCATCACGCCGTCAGGCTATCGTGCGTCCGATGAACCGCGGGACGGTCAGGGGCTAAGACTTCTTACTCAGCAGGAAAACTGGTATCCGTCGGTCCGTCTTCTTCTGGTAGTCGGCGTACGGCGGGTAGGCCGCGACCGCGCGGTCCCACCATGCGGCGCGTTCGTCACCCTCAGGAAGCTCGGTGGCCGTCATGTCCCATTTGTCGCCTTGGTCCTGCAACTGCACATCCGGGTTGGCCTTCAGGTTGTAGTACCAAACCGGATTTTTCGGCGCTCCTCCCATGGATGCCACCGCGAGGTATTCACCGTCGTGCTCGACCCGCATCAGCGGCACCTTCCGCAACGCCCCACTCTGGGCGCCCTTGCAGGTCACGATGATGACCGGCATGCCATTCAGGTCGTTACCTTCGCGACCGTTGCTCGATTCGTAGACTTCTACTTGATCGCGGGAGCGCTTGGACGGGCTGGGTACGTATTCACCTTGCAATGTCATGACACCCAGTATGCCGCGAAGTCACCGATCGCGACACCGGCCGACGAATCGACATGCTTAGCGCGACTAACGACCCAGGCAAGACGTGACGTAATGTCAGCCGAGGTTCGCATAGAAATGAGGCCTAGCCGATGTCCAGTGTCAACAACAACGACCGCTATAGGTCCGACCCAATCGCGCATCTGACGCGCGAGGTCATCACCGAGCGCATGAAGAGCTTCGAGCACGTCGTGGCGGCGCCCGGAGCCAGACGAGCCGCCGCGGTTGCCATTCCGATCGTCGAGGTTGACGGGGTACGAGGCATCTGGATCACCAAACGCGCCCCGACTCTGCGAGCCCACTCGGGACAGTGGGCACTGCCCGGTGGACGGATCGACGAAGGCGAGACCCCGCAGCAGGCTGCGCTCCGCGAACTCGAGGAAGAGATCGGCGTCAGCGCGCGGCCAGCCGATATTCTCGGCCGGCTCGACGACTACGTCACCCGATCCGGATACGCCATGACGCCGATCGTGGTCTGGATCGGGGAGGCGCCAGAGGTAAAGCTCAGCGCCGCAGAGGTCGCGAGGCTGCACTTCATACCGTTCCCGCAGCTCGACGTCGAACCGCGGCTGCTCACCATTCCGGAGTCCGACCGCCCGGTCATCCAGATGCCGTTGCTCTCGTCGCTGATCCACGCACCAACAGCCGCCGTGCTCTACCAGTTCCGCGAAGTTGCGCTGCAGGGTCGACCCACCCGAGTGTCCCATTTCGAACAGCCCGTATTCGCCTGGAAGTAGCGGCTCGGCTACCGCGGGTCTCAGGATAGTTCGACGACGACCTTCCCGATCCGTTTACCGCTTGTCATCCAGCTTTCGGCCTGGGCGACGTCCTCAAGTGGGAAGACCCGATCGACGATGACCTTGAGGTTGCCTGCGGCAAATCCATCGACGATCACGTCGGCGGCACGCCGTACGACGGCGCTGGTCTCCTCGCGACTGCGGGTCCGAAAGGTCGCACCGATAAGCGACACCCGTTTGCGAGCCACCTCGTCGAGATCGACGTCGGCCGACGTACCTCCGGACCGACCGACCGACACCAGCCGGCCACCAATCGCGAGCACCTGCAAATGTTGCGCCCACTCTGGTGAACCGACGCTATCGACGATCACGTCGATACCGTGGCCATCGGTCGCATCGAGGACCTTGTCGATGAATTGAGGGTCGGCGGTATCCAGTGCCAGGTCGGTCGCGATGCCATGCTCGGCAAGGTCGGCCAAGCGATCACGGTTGCGCGCCGTGCCGACGATTGTGGCCGCCCCGAGCAGCTTCGCCAGCTGCAGTGCGGCAACACCGACCCCGGAGGACACCGCGTTGACCAGCACGTGCTGTCCTTCTTGCAGTCCGCCGAGGGTCGAGAGCGCGTCATGCGCGGTAATGAACGTGACCGGCACAGCGGCCGCGTCGGTGAAGCTCAAACCGGCCGGTTTGGCGAAGATATCCGCCGCGGGAGTCACGACGTACTCGGCAAAGGCGCCGTTTGCGCGTGCCATCACCTCGTCTCCGACGGCGGATCCCGAGACGTCCGCGCCAACTGCGCTGACGACGCCAGAGACCTCCATCCCGAAACGAATCGGACCGGTCGCAGTCTCGCTGGCTGTGGGTTTAGTAATCGACGTGCCGCGGATGTAGTGCCCCGTAATCAGGCCTTTGTCGGCCGCGTTGAGTCCGGCGGCGGCGACCTTAATCTGGACCTCGCCGGCACCGGGTTCTGGTACGGCGACGTCGTCAATCCGAATCGTTCCGTCTTCTGCAACCGCTGCCTTCACCAGGTTCTCCAATCGTCGGCTTCCGAGAACCCTACGACGCTTCGGCGAGACGACATTCAGCGCCAGCAGATCGGCAGCCGTTTGATCCCGCGCTGGAACGACGAACGTAGCAACGCCGGCTCGCCCGCCTGCTCGATCCACGACGTACGTTTCAGCAGCTGGGTGAACATCGTGCGCATCTGCACTCGCGCGAGGTGGGCGCCCAGGCAGAAGTGCGGTCCGTGCCCGAAGACAAGGTGATCTCGACTGCTGCGGTCGATCAGGAATGCGTCGGGCTGGTCAAACACCCGCGGATCGCGGTTCGCCGACAGGAAGCTGACGACGACCTTGTCCCCCGCCTCGACTGGTTGATCGCCGATCACGCAGTCCTGTGTCGCCGTACGCCGAAAGACCATCACCGGGGTCCACCAGCGCAGCATCTCCTCGACCGCGGATTCGATCAACGCAGGGTCGTCTCGCAACCGCCGCTGACTGTCCGGATGCTGAAGCAAGCCATACATTCCGCCCGGCAGTCCGTTGCGCAGCGTTTCGTTGCCCGCGACCGCGAACAGCCAGAACATGTTCTCGAACTCTTCGACGCTGATGTGGCCCTCGTCGGACTGCGCCTGTCCCATGAGGATCGACATCACGTCGTTACCCGGTTCGGCCCGCTTGGTTTCTCCCAGCAGATGCGCGTATTTGTAGAGGTCGGGCATGCCAGCGCGGCTGCGTGGGTCAGGCATTGTGCCGTCCGATGCGGGCTCGGGGCGCACCGCGATGGCCGCGCGTGCCATCGCGGTGCCTGCTGCCGCGTCGAAGTCTGCGCTCGTCGCATAGTCCGGGTCTTGGAAACCGATGACCCTGTTAGACCAGTCGAACATCAGCTTGCGGTCCTGGGGAGGAACACCAAGTACGTCGGCAAGCGTCAAAAGCGGGAGGTCCGCCGCGATCTCTTTGGCGAAGTCGAGCTCGCCCGGCGCGGTCAGCGCCCGGTCGAGGATGTCCGTGACGTGCCCGTATATCTGTTCCTCGAGCCTGCTCACCGCACGGGCCGTGAACGAGCGCTGCAGCGGACGACGCAGCCGAGTGTGCTCGGGTGGGTCCATGTTGAGCATCATGCGCTGGACGTAGGCCAGATCTTCCTTCGTCGTCGGATCGCGCACCTGGGTGGCGCCGGCGTACGACGAGAACGTCGCCGGATCACGCATCACCGACTGGACTTCGGCGTGCCGCAGCACGAGCCAGTAGCCCGGTCCGCCAGGGAATCCGGCTGCCGGCGGCTCGTCGACCCAGACCACGGCGGCGTTCTCCCGGAGGGCGGCAAGAGTGTCCAGGGGCGCACCGCTCACAAAGGTCTGCGGGTCGTGGATGAGGTGCGCACCGGGCGCGGCCGCGTGTGCTGTCATCGTCTCCCTGCCCTCACGCGCTTGTCCTCACACGCTATGTCCACACGGTCGCTCTAGTGTTCGGCGAGGAACGACTCGATCCGCGTCACCAGAGCTACCGGCGTCTCGTACATCGCGTAGTGACCACACGCCGGCATCTCGACGACCTCCACGTTTTTATACATCTGCAGCCAGCTTTGGCGCATCACGTCCGCGGACAGTGCCGGGTCGTGCTCGCCGGCCATCACCAGGATTGAGGTGTCGGGCGTACCAAGTCGGTCGCTGTAGTCGTCGTTCACCCAGGACTGTACGGCGCCGGCAAAAGCCGGGACCGTCGAATTCTCGACCGAGCGTTTGACCATGCTGTCGAGCCAAGCCGAGGAGTGCTGGTTGCCAGTCGTGAAATCGAGAATCGCCTTGCGCTTGCCGTGATCCTCCGCGGCGCCGAAGAACAAACCGTGGGAGTCCTCGTCCAGCGGCACTGGGGCAGGCGCAACGGGGCTGATACCGACCAGCGCACGTACTCGCTCCGGCGACTCGATCAGCAGTGCGGCAGCGGCTTTGCCGCCCATGGAGTGTCCGACGACAGAAAAATTGTGCAAGCCCGCGGCGTCGGCGGCCGCGAGCGTGTCCGCGGCGTACTCCTCCATGGAGAATGTGCCCGTCTCACGCCCCCGTGCGCCGTATCCGCGCATCTCAGGGAAGTAATAGGTGAAGTTCTGCAAATCGGCAACCTCGGGCAGGAATCCCCATCCCTCACCGGAGCCAAACCAGCCATGCAGACAAAGCACCGCATGATCGCCCTCGCCAATACGTCTCATCGAACTACTCATGAAAGCCCGCCTTCATTGTTGGGAGCACACTCGTTTGCTGGGCGCGTTTTCAGACCACGACCGTTCGCCACATGCTAGCGCCCAACCTGCGCCTCCGGGAGATGCTCATGCGGACGCGTCTGCAACGATGGTTTCGGTCGCACGGGAAGCGTGTCGGGCCGGTCGAGGAGGTGCGATGGCAGAACCGTCATCGGCACAGTCACGCGGCGTCGATCCCGCACCGGTGAGCCAGCCGGCCCGACCGGGCAGTCCACTTAGAGCGGCAATCCCATTGCCACGAGCGTCGTCGTCTACCCGCAGATTCCTCGCCACGGAAGCGGGCAGCGCGCTATTTCTGCTGGGCGCCGCACTCGTCGCATTGGTCTGGGCGAACGTACCCGGTTGGGCCAGCTACGAGTCAGTCTGGTCGACCGTTGCCTCGATCAGGATCGGCGATCTAGGTCTGAGTCTTGACCTTCGGCATTGGGTGAACGACGCCGGGATGGCGATCTTCTTCCTCGTGGTCGGCCTCGAGATCAACCGCGAGATGAGCATCGGTGATCTGCGCAGCATCCGGTCGATCGCGGCGCCCGCACTCGGCGCCCTGGGCGGCCTCGCGCTGCCTGCCGTGTTGTATTTACTCATCGCCGGCGGCGGTCCGGGCGTGGCCGGTTGGGGAATCCCGATCTCGACCGATACTGCGTTTATCGTTGGCGTGCTTGCGTTGTTCGGCCCGCGCTGCCCGGACCGGCTGCGCTTGTTTCTGTTGACGCTGGCCATCGTGGACGATGTAGGCGCGATAGCGGTTCTCGGCCTGTTCTATACCAAGCACGTCTCGGTGACGGCGTTGGTGATCGCGCTCGCCTTGGTAGTGGCACTCGGAGTCCTGCGGTGGCTGCGGGTCTGGCGATTGGGCCCTTATGTCGCGGTAGGAATTGCGCTGTGGCTCGCGGTCAGCGCGAGCGGGGTACACCCGACGCTTGCCGGCGTCCTCGTCGGCCTGATGGTGCCGTCCCGCTCGACACAGTCGGCGCCCGGCGAACGGATCCGCTTCTACGCTCGCGCGTTAATCGAGCGCGCCGATCCGACCCGCGCTCGTCTCGCGGTGTCAGCCGCTCGCTCCGTCGTACCGGTAAACGACCGCCTGCAAGAGGCATTGCACCCGATCAGCGCCTACGTCGTCGTACCCATCTTCGGCCTCGCTAATGCCGGCGTACACCTGAGTGGCAAAACGCTCGCCAACGCCGTTACGTCGCAGATCACGATCGGCATCGTCGTGGCGCTCGTCGTCGGAAAAACAGTTGGAATCACACTCGGCGCGACCGCCGCCTTGCGCACCGGACTCGGCACCTTGCCCGGGGGCGTCCGCTACGGGCACCTCATCAGCGGTGCCGTACTGGCCGGGATCGGGTTCACGATCTCGCTGTTCATTACCGACCTCGCGTTTGATTCTTCGGAACTTCGCGACCAGGCCAAGATCGGCGTACTGGTCGGGTCGCTGCTGGCCGCGGTGCTCGGTTCTGTGCTCGTGCGCTATCTCGGGGAACGGTTACCGATGTGTACGCCGGAGGACGAAACGGTGATCCCGCCGCTACCCCCTCGACCTTGGCTCGACCCCTCGGCGGCGACCTAGCCGGCCGATCTCGGCGCGAAGGGCACCGAGCTCAATCCGCCCTGTGTATGGATCCTGACCCAGGAACACCGTCGGCGTGCCGTGTACGCCGAGATTCGCAGCCTCCCTGTAGTCGCGCTCGATCGCGGCGCCGAATCGCTGCGCCGGCGCACCTACGAGGCTGCTCGTATCGAGGTCGAGCTCTGCGGCGTACCGCACAAGGTCGCGGTCAGCCAGCCGATCCTGATGTTTGAAGAGTAGCCCGTGCATCGGCCAGAATGCGCCCTGCTCACTTGCGGCCTCGGAAGCGAGCGCCGCAGTCAACGCGTAAGGATGCGGCTGAAAGAGCGGAAAATGCCGGAACGCCAAGCGCACCTGGTTTTCGGACGTATCGACAAGCGCGCGCAGGACCGGAGCTGCCGCCGCGCAATAGGGACATTCGAAATCGGCGAACTCTACGACCGTCACGGGCGCATCCAGCGCTCCGTAAACGTGCCGGACGGCGAATTCTTCGTCCTCCATGTCGGTTACGTCCTCGCTGATCCGATGCCCAACGCGGCGGCGATTCCGAGCGCGCTGCGTGGACTGTAAGGGCCGCGCCAGAGCCCACCGTGTACGGCGTTATCGGCCTCCGCGCGCCATGGGTCTTGCGGCGACGGGGTTCCCGAGTACAGGTCGTGGATCAGAAGTGCCGCCATCAACGTGTTGCTGGTCGACGGCGCGAATACCTCTACGCCGAAGCGATGCGCTCCGGCGTACGCCGCGGCCAGCGCGCGGTTCTTGAGCACCGACCGGGTCCGAGTAGGAGGCGCGACATTGAGCGAAACTTCGACACCAGCGCGGCAAGCCGCCGTCGCCCGCCAACGCTGCAACCGTTTGGCCAGAATGTAGTTGGGGCCTTGTTGTACGACGATGCTGTCGTTGATTCCGGGGGCGGGCCCGGGCGCATAGTTGCGGCGTAACAGTCGGCCGGCGCTCACGGCACGAGCGATCGGCCGCACGTAGCGCAGTTTCCTGTTCTCATAGGCCTTCTTTGAGAACTCCACAACCTCGGTTGGCACTGCGAATACGTCGGTCGGGGTCGCAAGGAAAGCGAGTGCAACGTCATCGCGATCGTTCAGCAGGTGGGCGGTCAGCGCATCGACCGCGCTCGACACCCGCAGGTTCGTCGCTCCGTCGGCGTACACGTAGTTGCCGAGCACGAGCTGCCCGTCGAACTGCCTGAGCCAACTCGCGACTCCGGGAAGATTCGACAATAGATCAGCCCCCGCGTGGTCGGCGATCTGCGACGAGTCCGCGCCGACTGGAAGATGCAGAGTCCCGGCGGAGTCTCTCGCGATATCTATGATCTCGCGCCATACCGCCGGCTTCGGCAGGTCCATCGCGATCGCTTCGACGCCCCACCGCAATGCCGCCCGCAGCGGACCCATCTCTGCAGAGGCACCAAGCACGACGAGCCGTCGACCCGGCATCGCCAGCCAGTCCGGGTTAGCGGCAACTTCGCGGATCGCTTTCGCTGCCGACGGTTCCATCGATCCACGCTCGACCCAGCTGTCGAGCTGGCGGTCGAGCGAGGCCCCTTTCAGCCGGTCACCCCTGAACGGGATCGTCAGCTCTCGCTCAGGCTCGCGCTCTCCCTGCACCGTCGCGGTCTGCAGGTCCGAGCCGCCGCGTGGGATCGCGAATACCTCCTTGAGAGGAATCTCGTCATCTGTGTCGCCCTCGGCGGTGGGCGCGGTGCTCTCGTTGGCCACGGCGTCTTTGCGCACGGTGGCACGCATCCGAGCATGCAGCGACTCCAGTCCATGCTGCGCGATATCTACTGCCGCTTCCTGGGACTGCAGGCCAGCCTCAACTAGTCGCACAAAATGGGCGCCGTACCCGCGACGCCAATCCGTCTCGCGTGACACCGCCCGCGAGCCCACTGGATCCGGTCCGGCCAGTGCATCGGCGACGACGGCGCGACCGAGCGCCGACGTACTCCGCTTGCCGCCCGTCGCCGGTACGACGATCTCTACCCGCTGCACGTCACCCACCGTTCTTCCCTACCTACCGTCCGTCCGTGAGAAAGTTACCGCCTATCCGCGAGAAGTAAGCGTTCATCCGTGAATTTGTACCGTTCGGGGCTTGCCGAGCGGCGCGTCTAATCCTGCACCCTTGGCGTGGATATGCGCACGGCGGGCGTACGACAAAACAGGGCTTGACATTGGAGTGGACAGGTATGAACATGTCTACATGAAGAATGCAGGGTTCTCCCGTCGGCAACAAGTCGTGGACGCACTCACCTACCGCATGCGGTCGGGCGAGTTGCGGCCCGGCGATCGACTTGACGGCGAGCTACGGCTCGCAGCCGAGTTCGCGGTCTCGCGCGGCACGATTCGGCAGGCACTGAGCGAACTTCAGCGGCGCAACATGATTGCGACGCACACTGGGATCGGCTCGTTCGTCACGTTTGACGGCGTCGCGCTCGATGCCGAGGTCGGCTGGGGACGCGCTCTTGCCGATACCGGCACCCAGATAACCGCCGAACTGATGTCCATAGACCGAATCGGTCGGGAAGATATACCAGACCTACCAGGCGAAGTGACGCTCACCGAGGCTATCGCTGTCCGCCGCATTCGACGCGCCGAAAATGGCGTGGCGGTGTCCTACGAGTGTTCGTCGGTACCGTTCGTTGGTCCGTTGCGGGACCTCCCGAGCACCGGTCTCGTGGACGGCTCGCTTACGACGTCGCTGCGCGCTGCTGGGCTCATCGCACAGTACGGCGCCCAGGACGTGCGACTGTCGAAGCTTGATCGACGAGAGTCACGCATCCTAGGTCGCAAGATCCGCACGCCGTTCCTACGGACGGTCCGCACGGCGTACGCCGCCGATGGCAGCCTCGTCGAGCACGTCGTCTCGCTGCTCGATCCCGATCACTTCAGCGTGCACTTCACCTTCGGTGAGCAGCCGTGAGCATTCGCGACCGCGCCCTCGGCGCCATGACCGGACTCGCCCTCGGCGATGCCCTCGGAATGCCCACCCAAGCATTCAACAGGTCGCAGATATTCCAGCGATACGGGGCAATCGACGGATTGCGTGATGCCACCGCGGACCAGCCGATCGCTCCGTCCATGCAGGCTGGATCCGTCACCGACGACACCGAGCAGGCGATCCTGGTAGCCGGTCTACTGATCGACGGTCACGGCACAATCAATCCCGAGTCGTTCTCCAAGGCGCTGATCGCGTGGGAGAGTTCCATGCGCGAGCGGGGCAGTCGCGACTTGCTCGGCCCCTCGACGAAAGCAGCCATCGACGCGATTGTCGCGGGAGACGATCCGTCGAAGACAGGACGCTACGGTACGACCAATGGCGCGGCTATGCGCATCACCCCGGTCGCGATAGCGACGCCCACGGAGTCGCTCATCAAGGCCGTCGTCGAGTCCAGTTATGTCACGCACAACACGGGCCTTGGGATCTCCGGCGCCGCCGCGATCGCTGGTGCGGTCGGCGCAGGGATCGACTGCGCCCCAGTCGATCACGCCATCCAGGCTGGGCTCGATCTGGCCGAGCAAGCAAGCCAAGAGGGGCACTGGATTGCCGGCGCGTCAATCGCCGCACGCGGCCGGTGGGCCCTGCGCGCGGCGGCCGACCTGAGCGATGCCGAGCTCCTGGATTTCGTCGAGCAGGTCATCGGCACATCGGTACACAGCCAGGAGTCCGTGGTGGCCGCGCTCTTACTCGCCTACCGCTACCGAGACCGTCCGTACGAAGGGCTATGCCAAGCGGCTGCGCTCGGCGGCGACACGGACACAATCGCTGCCATGTGCGGCGCCGTACTCGGCGCCTCCCTTGGCGCGTCCGCGTTTCCCCAAGACACGGTGACCACGGTCCTTGATGTTTCACGCCTCAAACTAGCCCCGGTGGTCGACGCCCTACTTGATGTCCGTCGCAGTCAGATAACGCCCCGCTAACTACAACCGATCCGCATGGCCGCCGCGTCGCCGCGCGCACCAGAAGGAGATCCCATGCAACCGACAAAATTCTCAGAAACCGAGCCATCGGACAACCGCGTCCTCGGCGCCGTGGAGCAGCGTGGGATCGAGCCGGTCCCTGAAGCCGAACGCACTGGCCGACCACTCCAACTGTTCTGGGTATGGTTCGCCGCCAACATCTCGATACTTGGCATCCCGCTCGGCGCGACGTTGGTCGCCCTCGGAATGAACATTTGGCAGTCTCTGATCGTCGCGATCATCGGAGCCTTCGGTTCCTTCGCGCTCGTTGGCCTGATTTCTATCGCCGGCCGACGAGGCGGTGCGCCGAGCCTGACCCTGTCGCGCGCGATCTTCGGCGTACGAGGCAATATCGGCCCCACAATCGTATCGCTGTGTTCGCGGCTCGGTTGGGAGACGGTCAACACGACAACCGCGGCGTTTGCACTGCTGTCACTCAGCGCCATTGTCTTCAACACCGAGTCGGACGCACACAAGACCCCCGTCCTGGCGGTCGTATGCATCCTCATTTTCGTCGCCTTCACCGTAGCGGTGTCGGGCATGGGGCACGCGATCCTGCTTGTCGTGCAGAAGTACGCGACCTGGGTCTTCGGCGCACTGAACATCTTCGTCGCGGTGTTCCTATTTGCGACCGTCAACTGGACAGCGGTCGCCGACGCCCCCGCCGGACCCGCATCCGCGATGGTCATCGGCATCGGGACCATCGCCGCCGGAACGGGTATCGGATGGGCCAACGCGGGCGCCGACATGTCCCGATATCAGTCGCCGCTCGCGAAGTCGGGCCATCTAGTCGCCTCGGCCGCGGCCGGTGCCGGGATTCCGCTTGTGTTTGTCATCGGGCTCGGTAGCCTGTTGTCGGCTGGCGACCCGAGCCTGTCGGGAGCCGGCGACCCGGTCGCGGCGATTCGCGCGATGCTGCCCTCGTGGGTGGCGGTGCCCTACCTGATCACGGCGTTCGGCGGGCTGTTGCTGTCTAATCATCTGTCGGTCTATTCGGCCGGCCTTACGACCCTGACCCTCGGAGTGCGTCTGCGTCGCGTGTACGCCGTGGTCGTCGATGTCGTCGTGACGACCGCCGGCTCGATCTACTTCATGCTCATCGCCACTGGCTTCTACGGCCCGTTCATCACATTCATTTCACTGCTCGCGGTGCCCATCACCGCCTGGGTCGCGGTGTTCCTGGTTGACATGCTCCGGCGCAAGACGTACGACGCGGAAGGTCTGATGGACCTGCGATCGACCTCGACGTACTGGTACGCCGGAGGCATCGAATGGCGCGCGTTCGGCTCGTGGGCGGTCGCTCTGGTCGTCGGCTACCTCTTCACGACCGCGCAAGTGTCAGCCGATGAGGTGTGGTTCAGCGGCCCATTCGCCGACACCTGGCTGGGACACAACGGCCTCGGCTGGGTCATCACGTTTGTGATCGGTGCCGGCTTGTACCTGATCCTCGGTGGTGCGCGCGGTGCCGGCACGACGATTCGGCCGAAGCTGGCGGCACGCCGATGACCGGCCGGGTCATCCACACCGGGCAGGCCATCGTCGACCTGGTGATGAACGTCGACACGCTACCGCCAATCGGCGGCGATGTCTTCGCCGATCACTACGCGCTCTTGGCCGGCGGCGGTTTCAATGTGATGGCTGCGGCCCGCCGGGAAGGGGCGGAGGTCATCTACGCCGGCGGTCATGGGACCGGACCGTTCGCGGACGTCGTACGACAAGCGATGAACAGCGAGGGCGTGCGTGTCTCCTCGCCTCAGGCTGCCGATTGTGACACCGGGTTCTGCGTCGCGCTGATTGACGCGAACGCCGAGCGGACCTTTGTCTCAACGTTTGGCGCCGAAGGACACATCACGGCCGATCACCTCGAGTCCGCAAAGGTGACTGCCGACGACATCGTCTATATAACCGGCTACTCGCTCTACCACACCAACAATGCCGCGACGCTTGGGAAGTGGCTCCCTACCGTGCCGATCGGGGCATCGGTTGTCATCGATCCTTCGCCGATGGTCGGCGAAATCCCTGACCGCGTCCTGGCCCAGACGCTCGCGCGCGCCGCGGCCTGCACCGCCAACGAGCGAGAAGCCCGAATCCTTCTTACCCGGCTCACCGATTCCTCGGCGACCTCGCCAGAAGAAATTGTCAACCGACTCGCCGACCACCTGACGGCAACCGTCATCGTTCGAGTCGGCGCCGATGGCTGCTGGGTGGCCGGACCCGGACTCGCGACCGAACTGATTCCGAGCATCGGCGTTAAGGCGATCGACACTAACGGAGCTGGTGATGCGCACACCGGCGTACTGTGCGCCGACCTCAGCCTCGGGATCGACGTCCGTACGGCGCTGCGTCGGGCCAATGTCGCGGCGGCAATCGCCGTATCCCGCCGAGGGCCGGCCACCTCCCCTACGCGCACCGAGATCGATGAGCTGATCGGCGAGTAACCGGAGTCACTATGCAACTAATTGCATAGTGACTCCGAAGGTTGCTAATTTAAATCATCCACAAATGCAACCTGCATTGATCAGCTCAGGAGTCCTGGATGTCGATTCCCACCATTCTCGAAAATCGGTTGGCCATACCGGCCGTCGCCTCGCCCCTCTTCATCATTTCCGGACCCGAACTGGTCATCGCCCAGTGCAAGGCTGGCGTCGTCGGGTCCTTCCCCTCGCTCAATGCGCGGCCTGAACCGGCACTCGACGAATGGCTGTCGCGGATCGAGTCCGAGCTCGCCGAGTACGACAAAGCAAACCCGGACCGCCCATCTGCGCCGTACGCCGTTAACCAAATCGTGCATCGCTCCAACAATCGTCTCGATCACGACATCGAGATGTGCGTCAAATACAAGGCACCGATCGTGATCACCTCGCTCGGCGCTCGCGAAGAGGTCAACGAAGCGATCCATTCGTACGGCGGCATCGTGCTGCACGACGTCATCAATAACAAGTTCGCGCATAAGGCAATCGAGAAAGGCGCGGACGGGCTCATCGCCGTTGCCGCCGGCGCCGGCGGACACGCAGGCACCCAGTCTCCATTCGCACTTATACATGAGATCCGCGAATGGTTCGATGGGCCGCTGCTGCTCTCGGGCGCGATCGGAAACGGTAACGCGATCCTCGCGGCGCAGGCCGCTGGAGCCGATCTCGCCTACATCGGTTCGGCGTTCATCGCGACCAAGGAGGCAAATGCCGCGGAAGGTTACAAAGACATGATCGTTGGCAGCGGAGCCGACGACATCGTCTACAGCAACCTATTCACCGGCGTACACGGCAATTACCTGCGCGAGAGCATCAGCAAAAGCGGTCTCAACCCCGACGACCTGCCGCAGTCCGACCCGTCGAAGATGAACTTCGGCTCCGGCGGCAACGCCAAAGCCAAAGCTTGGCGCGACATCTGGGGCTCGGGTCAGGGCGTCGGCGCCGTCAAGCAGGTTGTGCCGGTGGCAGAACTCGTGCAGCGCCTGCAAGACGAGTACCAGCAGGCCCGTGAACGGGTGGGCATCAACCCCGCCGTAATGGCCGTTTAGCAAAGTCCAACACTAAGGCCGCTGTTGCTGACTACCTACCTGGGTGGCAGCAACAGCGGCTTAATGGTTTCTGCCCACTGGAGCCATGACTCCTCGTTAGCGATGCCAAGGCGCAGCACGGCGTACTGCAACTGTTGCTGCCTGCTCATCTTCGGGTCAGAGAAGTCGCGCTGCTCGATCTTGCGGTATCCAGCCAGTACCTCGGAGTGTGTCTCAATCAAGCCGCACAGCTCATCGCCGAGACCGACGGGGCCGATCACCGCCTCAGCACGCAGCTTCACCAGCCAAGCTTCGCGGGTCGCAGGTGTCGCCAACGGCTCAGAAGTCCAGCGCAGTAGTTCGGCACGCCCGTCCGCGAGTACCTCATAGACCTTGCGACGCGAGTTGCCGTCGTCCGTGTCGATCGTGGCCACCCACCCGGCGTCGGACATCCGACCCAGCTCCCGGTAGATCTGCTGGTGCGACGCCTTCCAAAAGTGCCCTATGGAGCGGTCAAAGCGGCGCGCCAAGTCATAACCGGATGAAGGCTTCTCAAGTAAAGACGTGAGTAACGCGTGCTGAATCGACATTGCTGGAAATCCTAGTCGATGCGCCACTCCCGCCCCGACCATCCGCGAGTTCGTGCCCCGCGATCCGTCACGAATGTCCGGCGGTCCGTCACGAATGTCCGGCGGTCCGTCACGAATGTCCGGCGGTCCGTCACGAATGTCCGGCGGTCCGTCACGAATGTCCGACCATCCGTCACGAATGTCCGACCATCCGTCTATGAATCGTACATTTGTGCTGTTTGACAGCAAGATTTCGCCCCGAGGGCTGCAGAACGACACACGTGTGTGCCGTCGCGAGATTGGCGGGGCCACCGCAGCCTAATCGGACCGACACGAGATCACGGACCATACGGGACGCCGCTCAATGACCGGCTGCGCGGCGCCGCTCTACGGCATATGCACGTCGTCGACCAGGCGACGCAGATTTCAGGACTGAATGTGCTCCAGCGCCGGCTCAAGATACTCCAGGAACAGCGCCGGATTCTCGGACATCGGGAAATGGCCGAGGTTTTTCATGACAGTGAACTGAGCACCCGCGATCTGGTCGGCAGTCTCCTTGGAATGCTCGGCAGTACACGAGTAGTCGTACTCGCCGTTGAGAATCACGACCTTGCATTCTGCGGTGTCGATCTGACTAACCCGATCACGCGCATCCCAGTCGCCGCTGTAGAAGTCGATGTCACCGCGAAAGATGCCGTGCCCGCCTTGCGAATACTGCCACCACACCTCGTCGCGGTAGCGCTCTGGCGACGATGGCGACATCAGGTCGGCAACCCACGTGGCGTTGAAGAGCGACTCGTTTACCTGCGGGTGCCCAGCCCACCGGACCATCCGGCCATCTATGTGCGACGACGCCTGACAAGCGACCACGCCACGAAAGACACTCGCACCGCTGATAGCCAGTTCCAGACAGATTTCGCCTCCCATCGACGATCCGATCGCGATCGGATCACGCAGGCCGAGTTCCTCGACGACCCGCAGGATCGCGTCGTGGTAGTACGACGTGGTGAGCGACCACTTCCCCGCCACGACCTCACACTCGGGGTCGCTTCGCCCATGCAGCGGCAGGTCAAACGCAATCATCCGGTAATTCTTCTGCAGGCCAGGATTCGCCATCAGGTGCTGGAACTGTCGACTGTCCGACCCGGCCGTGTGCAGCATCAGGAGCGGCTGCCCCTCACCCGCTTCCTCTACATAAATGCGGTGCGGACCATCCGCGAGGTCGACACGAAGGTAACGCCCGATGATGTTGGAGAGACCGCTGTTATCGAGTGCGGGCGCCTCGTAAGGTAGGCCCGGTTCACGGGCGAGGTCGATGAGCCGGCGCACAATGTGCGCGTTCTGTGCGAACGCAAGGTGGTCGCCGGCCAGGTGGAACTCGGGGCAGCGCATCATGATCGCGAATATGCCTTGGAAGTGTCGCGGCGGCACCTGCTGCCAGACCTTGTCCCACACATGCGCGGGCGCAACTAGGTCGAACGCGTTCGTCCGCGATAGGTGCGCGTCACTGGCGACTTCGTCCAGGCGCCCATCGCGGAAACTCATCCACAGCGCGCGATCGCCGTATCGCCAGGTAAATGCGACTTCGACGTCGCGCGCGAGGTAACGCAGCCGGTCGTCGGCGCGAGCCCGTTCGACCCATTGGTCTACAAACCGAGTCCAGTCATCGCTAGCTGATGTGTGTGCTGACATCGTGATCCTCCGTCACCGCGAGTCGTCCCTGGTCCTACGTCGAGATCCGAACGACGCGAACGCTACAGGGTCGCGGCTGTGTGCACCATTCAGCGCCGGGCAACACTACCGATAGCCAACCGGACATTGGGCGAGCACTTCTCGGTCAACGTCAGACGATCATCGGGCACGAGCATGCCCCGGCCACGGTGGCCGGGGCGACGTCGCGAAGGACAGTTACTTGTTAATCGGGCCCGGGGCGCTTCGGTTGGCGATCCGGTTTTCCGAGTCAATTATCCACGCGAGCACGACGTGGCAGCCAAGGCAACGAACGCTCAATAGCTAGCGGTTGTGCTGCCCATCGTCGATCTTGACGACGGTGCCAGTCACGAACTCCGACGACGGTGCAACCAGGTACAGCAGCGTGCTGTCCATCTGCGCCGGATCACCGAGTCGCTTGCGTGGGTAGTACTGCGCGATATCGCCCATCCGCTCGAGCATGCCGTCCATCATCTCGGAGGAGAATGCACCGGGTGCGATCCCGTTGACGTTGATCCCAAACCGAGCCCACTCCACCGATAGCGCTTCGGTCATCCGGTTTACCGCGGCCTTGGTGATGGAGTAGAGCGCCGCTCCGTTGCCGCCGTACTCGAAGGCGCCCATCGACGAGATGTTGACGATCCGGCCCCCACGTTTCTCGGCAATAAGCCGCTTCGCCACCTCGCAGGCGAGCAGGTACGGACCACGCAGGTTAGTGCCGATCACTCGGTCAACGAGATCGACGGACATCTTCACGGCCCGTTGCGCGTCCGGAATCCCGGCGTTGTTGACTAAAATTGTCGCCGTACCAAAGGCTTTTTCGCATTCATCGACCGCGTGCACGATCGAGTCGGCGTCGAGGACGTCGACTGCGACGCCGACTGCCAGGCCGCCGTCAGCCGTGATCTCAGCGACGACCTCCTCAAGCCTCTCAGTGCGCCGACCCGTGGCTACGACACTCGCGCCAGCGGCGGCGAGCACTTTCGCGAAGCGGCGGCCGAGACCCGAGGTGGCGCCGGTAACGATCGCGACCTCACCCTTCAGATCAATGGAGGCATTGGGCAGTGGGAATGTGTCAGCCATCGATAAGTCCTTCGTGAGATGAAATGTTTTGCGATCAACGTATCCTGCTAACCGGCTCCGTCAATTACCCCATCGCGGCACCGCGTCCTGCCGACATCAAATATCGCGTCAATCCCGACCCTGACCTCTAGACAAATGTCGCGGTGATCGCTTATAATCGAACGTACGTGCTAATGAATGAAGTGACTGAGAGATGGAGTGAGGTGAGTAGTCGTGAGCGTGGCCTACCTCCCCGCACCCGAACGCCTCGCCACCGTCCAGCACGCGTTCACTGAGGCCACGCGGGAGTTGATCGACACCGCCGACCGGGCCAGCCTGTCCGGGCTCGGGCCGGCCGGGTTGATGCAGTTCGCCAGTACCCTCGAACAAGCCCGTAACGCCCTCGCCGCGGTCGATCACGCGGTCATCGGCGCGCTGGAGGACACCAGCGCCGCGCAGATAGCGTCGAAACGGACCATCGCGATCCTGCTCGCAGACACCCTGCACGTGACGCATACCGATGCGCGGCACCGGGTCGAGGCCGCCGCCAGCCTCGGCGCGCGGGTCACGTTCACCGGCCAGCCGCAGCCACCACGGTGGGAGTACCTCGCGGCGCGGCAACGCGCCGGACGCCTCACCCCGGCCCAAGCCCGCGTGATCACTACCTGCCTGAACCACCTCGCCCACCGGCCCGACGTCTCCGACGCCGACCGCGGCGAGGCAGAAACCATCCTGACCACTCACGCCACCACCCTCGGGCCGAAAGACCTCACCCGGCTCGCGGCCGAGATCATCGCGCGCCTAGACCCCGACGGTGACGAACCCCGCGATGAACAACGCGCCCGGCAACGCGCCCTGCACCTACACGACAACGGCGCCGTGACCGGTCAGGTGACCGCCGAACTGCTCGCGAAACTACGCGCCGTCCTCGACCCGCTCGCCGCGCCGCGACCGGCCGACGCGTCCGGGCGGGACGCGCGCAGCGGTGGGCAGCGCGTGCACGACGCGTTACTCACGGCAGTCAACCGACTCCTCGACACCAACAGGAACAGCACTGGCAACGGCGGCGGCGGTGGTGCTGGCACCGGCAACGCTGGCAGCAACGGCGGCAGCGATGGTGGCAGCGGCAACGGAAATGGCAGCACCAGCAACGCCGGCGGTGGTGGCGTGCCGAGTGGCCGCGGCGGGACCCGCGGGACCGTGATCACCACCATCCGCCTCGAGGACCTCAAGGCCGGCTGCGGATACGCCACCAGCACCCACGGCGTGCAGGTCCCGGTGCGGGACCTACTCGCCGAAGCCGCGCACCTGAAGTTCCTGCCCGCCGTCCTGAACAGCAACGGCGTCGTGCTGCACCTGGGCCACGCCGTGCGGCTCGCCACCGACCGGCAATACGCCGCCCTGGTCGCCCGGGACGGTGGCTGCACCTTCCCCGGCTGCGACGTACCACCGGAATGGTGCCAAATCCACCACGTCACCGCATGGCAAGACGGCGGCCCGACCGACATCGACAACCTGGCCCTCGCGTGCGGCTACCACCACCGCGAATACGAAGACCGCGGCTGGGAATCAGTCATGATCGGCGGACTACCGCACTGGCGCCCGCCTGCGTGGATCGACCCCGACCGCGTACCGGTCCTGCACCACCGCATCACCCTCAACAACAGACGCGAATAAGCAGCGGAACCCTTACATCTCAGCAATGATTCGCACGACACCCCTCGGCACCTGTTCGTACGAACGCACCGCTAGGCCCCCAAGATCGTGCGCCGAGCCGCCCTTCCATCGTCGGCCTGAATGTCACCAGCGAGCCGCGCGAGTGTCTGGCGATCTTCATCGGTGTTGACCGCGATCGAGAACTCGACGTCGGTGACGACCTTTCCGAATCGCTCGACCAGCCGTTGGCCGATCTCGTCATACGTGCCAATCACCGCGAACTGGTCGAGTACCTCGTCGGAGATATACGCCGGCAACTCCTCCCAACGCTGCGCTTTAGACAACACCGCGCATTCGCGCGCGAGGTCGCCAAGGCCGAGATGTTCGAACGCCTTGATGTAGCCAGGTGTCGAGGCGTAGAAGGCAATCCGAGCCCGCGCGTCACGGATCTTCGGGACAAGTTCTTCTTCGGTCGCCGCGCTCGCAACGAGCGGTTTCATGCAAACCCGAAAATCTTCGAGTGACCTGCCCGACTTCTCGGCGCCAGCCCGCACCGCCGGAAGCATGACCTGTTCGATGTACGTCGGCGTACAGACCGGGTGCGGGCGGATGCCATCGGCGACCTCCCCCGCCACGCGGCACATGACTCTGTTGACCGAGGCCATGTGGATCGGGATGTGCGGATGCTCGATCGGTCCGGGGTTAAACAGCGGCACCATCAAGTTGAGGTTGTAATGCTCTCCGCTGACGTTGAGCGGCGTACCGTTCTGCCAGCAGTCCCAGACGGCGCGTACGGCGTGGATGTATTCGCGCATCCAGGGCGCCGGCGGTGACCAGGTCATGCCGTAACGCCGCTGGATATGACCGCGCACCTGAGTGCCGAGGCCCAGCACAAACCGGCCGCGGGAGAGCTTCTGCAGAGTCCATGCGCTAAGGGCAGTCACCGTGGGGCTGCGCGGAAACGCGATCGCGACCGCCGTCGTCAGCTGCAGTCTCGTCGTGGCTTGCGCCGCAAGTGCGAGGACCATGAACGGGTCGTCCTTGGTCTCCTCGAATGCGAGTCCGTGATAGCCGGCATCCTCCAACAGCTTCGCGCTTTGCCCGACCTGCGAAATGTCGAACGGTATCTCCGGGGCCCGCAACCCGGGATCGACCTTGCCAAGCGGAAGCAGCGTCTCGAGTCTCATATCGCACATCCTTCTCTCATGTCGAGCCGAATGCACGACTGCCGACCCTGACGTCGCGCAAAGTTAAACGGCGCGGAATCGCCCGGGCTCGACCTCCGCGACTCGCCCTTGGCCGATCAGCCGTTCGAGGTGCTGCTGAGCCGTGGACCGCTCGACTGGCGCAACATGGGCTCCTTCGACGTGCGGGCGGTAGACGAGCCGCCGCTCGGCGATCTCGTCAAAGTAGGCGGGCTCGCGGAGAAAAGCCAGCATTGTGTCATCGCGGCGCTGGACCACGCCCATGTATGCGTCGAGCCGACGCCGGAACTCACCGGCGCCGTCGATCACTCCCTTCTGGTGCGATGTGCCGTACCACTGTGCGTCGATATCGACGCAGCGTCGAGCCGACGCTTCGAAATCGGTGAGACTGCTGCCCACATCGGAATACAGCGGGCCGATCCCGGTCAGGTCGATATCACCCACAAACAAGAATCCGTCGGGCTCAATGAGAAACCCGCTATGGCCCGCGGTATGGCCGGGCAGGTGGATGACCGTGACGGTACGGCCGCCGAGGTCGAACACGGTCCCGTCCTCAAAGCCCTGCGCGTCCGGGATTCCTTCCACATGGAAGAAGTCGCGCATCTTGGCGACCGATGACTCGAACGAGTCCGGCGGTGTATCGAATCCGGTGATCAACGCTTCGGGCGATTGCAGCCGCTCACGGTCTCGATCATGCACGTGGACCGGGACATCATATTTGCCGACGCCAGCGATGTGGTCCTCATGCGCGTGAGTGATCAGTACCAGATCTGCCGGCGGCGCGCTGCCGACAAGCGACAGCGACGGATCGATGACTGCTGTTGTATCGGCACCAGGTATTAATAGCGAGTTGGCGAACGGATACGCGCCCGATTGCGCGCCAACCAGCACCGTCACCTCGCCGTACTGCTCAGTGATATAAGAGGTGTCCGTGTGAGTCATCGGGTTTGCCTTTCGCTGCAGTATTGCCTACGGCCCTGATCGCTGGTGAGTGCTCCGCGCCCATATCGCGCCTCGCCGACCGTATACAGTGGTTCATACCTTGTGACACGGGGTGCCCGCTCGCCGGGCTGAGAACAAACCCGTTGAACCTGATCTAGTTCGTGCTAGCGAAGGGATGTCGCGCATATGACGCGTACGCCGGAAGACCCCATCAGCTTTACCCAAACGGCCTTAAGCCGAGTGCGCGCCGATGCGCCGCTCGTCCAGTGCATCACCAACAGCGTCGTCGTCAACTTCACCGCCAACGCAATGCTCGCGCTGGGCGCATCTCCTGCCATGGCGGACATCCCACAGGAAGCAGGCGCGTTCGCCAGCATCGCGTCGGGCCTACTGATCAACCTCGGTACTCCGCGTGCCGAACAGCGGGAGGCGATGACCGAGGCAGCCGTGGCCGCCAATACGGCCGGTACGCCGTGGGTACTGGACCCGGTCGCCATCGGATCGATGCCCGTGCGCACGCCGTTCAGCTACCAACTTCGCGACCTTCGTCCAACAATCATCCGCGGCAACGCCTCCGAGGTCATCGCCCTCGCCGGCGATGGCGCCGGTGGCCGCGGCGTCGATGCGACCGATGACGTCGAGACTGCACTACCCGCTGCCACCGCGCTCGCAGCGCAGACGGGCAGCGTGGTCGCGGTCTCGGGGCCGGTGGACCTGGTCACCAACGGTACGTCGGCCGTGCGGATCGCCAACGGAAGTCCGCTGCTGACTCAGGTGACCGGTGGTGGCTGTGCGTTGGGCGCCGTAATGGCCGCGTTCGCCGCAGTGGATGAAGATCGACTGTCCACCACGATCGCAGCGATCATGGTTTACACGATTGCCGCGGAGCTTGCCGCCGAAAAAAGCACCGGGCCCGGTTCGTTCGCGGTCGGCTTTATCGATGCTCTGGCCGCGATCGACGGCGACGCGATCGCCCAGAGGGCGGCGATCTTGTGAAGGTCGACCTCTCCCTCTACTTGGTGACCGACTCGGCGCAGTCCCGTGCGCGTGGACGCGACATCGTCGACACGGTCTCGCTCGCCGTCGCCGGCGGAGTCACCGCCGTACAAATCCGCGAAAAAACCGCGTCGGACAAGGAGTTTCTGGACGTCGTGACGAGAGTAGCAGCGGCGCTGCCACCGACAGTCGCATTGTTTGTCAACGATCGCGTGGAGGTCTTCCTTGCAGCGCAGGCCCGCGGCATACGGGTGAGCGGCGTACACGTCGGGCAGTCTGACCAGACCGTGTCAGCGGTGCGGAGCGCCATCGGCGACGACGCCATAATCGGGCTCAGTGCTCGCACAGACGAGCAGCTAGCGGCCGCGGCGGCCGATCCAGCGCGCGTGGACTACGTCGGTATCGGCACGCTACACCCGACCAGCACCAAACCGGACGCACCCGACGCACTGGGCATCGAGGAGTTCGCCCGGCTGGCCAGTCTCATCGATTTGCCGGCCGTCGCGATTGGCGGGATCACGGCGTCAGATATGGCTTTGTTGCGGGCGAACGGCGCCGCGGGCGCGGCCGTCGTCTCGGCCATCTGCGCCGCCGAGGACCCCGAAGTGGCCGCTCGCGAGCTCTCTCAAAGGTGGAATGGCGCAGAATGAATACCGACAACCCGACATCGATTCCCCGCGTGCTCAGCATCGCCGGGACCGATCCCACCGGCGGGGCCGGCATACAAGCCGACCTCAAAAGCATCGCCGCCAACGGCGGTTACGGCATGGCCGTCGTCACCGCGCTGGTCGCCCAAAACACCACGGGAGTCCGGTCGGTGCACGTCCCACCCTCATCGTTCCTGACCGAGCAGCTCGACGCGGTGAGCGACGACGTGGCGATCGATGCGGTCAAGATCGGGATGCTCGGCAACGTCGAAATCATCGATACGGTCCGCGGATGGCTCGACAGGGCACGCCCGCCGATCGTCGTACTCGACCCGGTGATGGTTGCCACCAGTGGCGACCGGCTGCTCGATGCAGAAGCCGAGGCGGCGATGCGTGCGCTGCTGAGCCGGGTAGACCTCGTGACGCCCAATATCCCCGAGCTCGCCGTACTAGCGGAGGAGGACGCTGCGTTGACGTGGGAAGCGGTCCTAGCGCAAGCAACCCGTGTCTCGGCGGCGCATAGCGTGATCGTTCTGGCAAAAGGTGGGCACCTCGACGGTGATGCGGCACCAGACGCCCTCGTCGACGCGTCCGCGGCACTGTCCGGCCGGCGAACGGTCGTCGAATTCCCAGGGCGGCGCATCAAGACCAAACACACGCACGGCACAGGCTGCTCTCTGTCCTCAGCGCTGGCTACGGTGCAGCCGCAAACCGGCAACTGGGAGAAGTCCGTCGCACAAGTGAAAGCCTGGCTGACGGAGAGCATCGCGAACGGCGCCGGGCTGCACGTCGGCCACGGGCACGGGCCGGTCCATCACTTTGCCGGCATGTGGTCGCGCGGCGGAACGGTGACCAGATCGACCGCCGACGACGTAGCCAAGAAGTGGTGGACCGGGATTAGGTCCGTCCGAGACGGTATCGACGCACTTCCCTTCGTGCGCGGGCTGGGCGACGGCACGCTGGGGCACGACCAGTTTTCCTGGTACCTGGCACAAGACGCCCTGTATCTTCGTGACTACTCGCGAGTGCTGGCCCACGCCAGCGCACTCGCGGCCACTACCGACGAACAGACGTTCTGGGCAGCTAACGCGCATGGCGCGCTCGCGACCGAGCTACAGCTGCATGAAGGCTGGCTCGGGCCGGAGCACACATTCGACACGCCGCCAAGCGCGACCACAACGGCGTACCTCAACCACCTGCTGGCCTGCGCGGCTCGCGGCGACTACGCCGTACTCATCGCCGCGCTGCTCCCCTGCTTCTGGATCTATGACGACGTCGGTGCGCGGTTACATCCGTTGGCCACGCCCGGTCACCCATATCGGTCCTGGCTGCAGACCTACGCCGATCCGCAGTTCGCGGCACTCAGCAAGCAGGCGGTCGAGATCGTCACCGGGCTGGCGGCGCGCGCGGATATCGCTACGCAGCAGGCAATGTGGGAAGCGTTTCGCACGTCGGCCGACCACGAGCTCGCATTTTTCGCCGCGCCGCACGCTGCCGTTGAATAGCTACTCCTCGTCGGGGCGGACCGTCACGGGCGAGTCAGAGCAGCCCCAACCGTAGGCATACTGGTTGATCGCGATCGTGACCCGCCGGCCGCCACGAGTGGCGATCACCTTGGACAAGCCGGTGTAGTCGATCACGAACGGAAGGTACTGGTCAATTTTCAGGATGTGCCCGAGGTAGGCGTTGAGCACCCACGCGTGCGCGAAGACCGCGACGGTCTGCCGGCCGGGGTGCGCCGCGATGATCGACTCCATGCATGCGACGACACGTTCCTTGAACTTCCCGAAGTCCTCCATCTCCGGCGGCGCGCCCTGCTTCATCCGCTCCCATTTCGCCGGATCGGTCTTAGCCAAAATATGCACCGGCGTGTATTGCGATGACTTCGAGTCCGCCTCTACCAAACGAGCATCAAGCGTGACCTCGAGGTCACGCAGTTTGGCCAGAGGCGCTGCCGTCTGCTTAGCGCGTGCCATGGTGCTGGAGTAGATCGCGTCGATCGTCTCGTTGCTGAGGCCGTCGGCCAGCGCCTGCGCCTGCAGGTGCCCGTGTGGCGCGAGCTCCGGGTCGGCCGACCCGGAATCGACTTTTTGATGGACCGGGAGTGCATGACGAATAAGCAGAAGTTGCATGATGGTATTCAATCGCAGGGCGCATGCGTACGCCGCGGCACCCTGTCTACACCGCAGGATTGAGGCGCCGGCTTGCCACCGGCACTGATCGTGCGAGAGTGTCAGGTAGTCGTCGGGCATTCATGCATCCGTCGGCTGCGGCCCCAGTGAAAGGACACCTAAGTGGTAGCACCACTTGACGGCCTGCGCGTCGTCGACTTCTCGACCGGTATCGCCAGCGCAGCTACGACTATGCACCTCGCTGACTACGGCGCCGACGTCGTACGTGTCGAGCCTGCGGACGGGGCCGCACCTCGTGACAACCCTGGTTTCGCGACGTGGGATCGCAACAAGCGCCTCGTCGTAGTGGACCCGACTTCGGATGACGGCCGCGCGAATCTGGCCAAGCTCGTCGCCGGTGCCGACGTTTGCGTATCGGGCCGGTTGCCAGGTGAGGTCGTTGATCCTGCGTCCTTGAGCCAGTTGATCGACGACGCCGCCAACGACCGCCTAATCCGGGTCGAGATGCCAGCATTCCTGGGCGAATGCCCGTGGGCAGGCGGTCACGAGTCCAACGAGATGCTCAGCGCGGAACTCGGCGTATCGCTACGTCAGTCGTCGTTCGCCGATGGTCCGGTCGATCCCGTTTACACGCACATCCTTTACCTGCAGGGA
The DNA here is from genome assembly GCF_003003235.1 of Antricoccus suffuscus. Lineage (NCBI taxonomy): Bacteria > Bacillati > Actinomycetota > Actinomycetes > Geodermatophilales > Antricoccaceae > Antricoccus > Antricoccus suffuscus. Next base: position 2,681 of record NZ_PVUE01000007.1, on the reverse strand, counting down.
CTCTGGAGCGCCGCGTGCACCGTTGCGGCGCTGTCCGAACGCGCCGAGTCCGGCCGCGGACAAACGGTGACCGTCGGCGGAGCGCACGGCGCGACCATCGCCGGCTACGCCACGCTCATTATCGATCCGGCGCAGATCGCGGCCACACCACCGGCCGGGCCAGGCGGCCCGAATCCGACGTACACGAGGTACCAGTGCGGCGACGGCGAATGGCTGTTCCTCGGCGCGCTCACCGAGAAGTTCCAGCTCGCCGCGTTTGATGCGCTCGGTGTCTCCGACATCGTGACCGATCCGCGGCTTGGTGGCGACCTCGACGGGATGCTCCTGGTGGACAACCGGGAGTGGGTCCGCACCAAACTGGCCGACGTATTCGCCACTAAACCGCGCAGCGAATGGCTCGACACCCTCGAGCGGGTCGACGTACCGGCGGGGCCCTTGCAACTACGTGACGATTGGCTCGACCATCCGCAGGTCCGCGCGATCGGCATGCACGTCGAAGTCGACGACCCCGAGCGCGGAAAGGTCGTGATGCCCGGCGTACCAATGGTCCTCACCGAAAGCCCGGGAGCGGTGCGTACCCCCGCCCCCAACCGCGCCCAGGCCGAGGTCACCGTCGACTGGCCGTCACAGACACCGGCGGCCGCTAACGACGCGGCATCGGCCGGCCCGCTCGCCGGGCTGAAGGTGCTCAACCTGGGCACCGTGCTCGCCGGACCACTCGCTGGAAACCTACTTTGTGAACTCGGCGCCGACGTACTCAAGATCGAGCCACCGGCCGGCGATTCCTTCCGCGTCAAGGGCTTTGCCTACAACCGCGGCATGCGCTCGATCGCGCTCGACCTGCGTAATGAAGATGCCCTTGACGCCTTCTACGAGCTGGTCCGGTCCGCCGACGTAGTGATCGACAACTACCGCCCCGGCGTACTGCAGCGTTTGAAGATCGATCACGAGACACTCGCGAAGATCAACCCGGGCATCATCTGTTTGTCCTTCACCGGGTACGGCGAGGGTGGCCCGCTCAGCAACAAGCCCGGCTTCGATCCGATCTTGCAGGGCACTAGCGGCATGATGTCCGCGCAGGGCGGCGATAGCGAACCGGTTTTCCTCACTGTCGCGGTCAACGACATCACCAGTGCCGTTTTCGGCGCGCTCAGCGTCGCGCTCGCGCTGTACCGGCGGCGCGACAGCGGCCGCGGCCAGCGGATCTGGGGGTCGCTGGCTGGCACTTCAGTAGCCATGCAGTCCGGTGAGCTGACTCGCTTTGATGGCCGTCCGCCGGCGCGCATCGGCGGCGCAGACTACCGCGGTCCCGAACCACTCGACCGGCTGTACGCCGCGAAAGACGGCTGGCTCCGACTCCAGGCGACGCAGGAGCACGTGCCCGCACTAGTCGAGTTGGGTCTGCTTCAAGGCGCGGTATCTGAACGCGAACTGGAGCAGAGCTTCGCCGACCGGTCCCGCGACGAAGTGGTTGACGCCCTCACCGCCCGCGGCGTACCCGTCGCACGCGCACGTACGACCTCGGAACTTCTGAATCAACCCGAGATCATGGACGTCGAGCTGATGCAGGAGCAGACCCGCCCCAACGGCAAGCCCTATTTCGCGCCGGGACGGCTGGCATTCTTCAGCCGCACGCAGCGCGACGGAGCGATGTCGCCACCCGGACTCGGCGAGCACACCCGCGCGATTCTCGCCGACGCCGGGTACGACGAGTCGCAGATCGAAACTTTGCTGCGCACCGGCGCGGCAATCGAGGGGCCGCCGATGGCGCTGGAGACCTTCGTCAGCTACCGCTAACGGCCGGTCTGAATAAGCTCATACGTTCCGGTGGTCATAGCGACCGGGACGTATGACCCTACGCAGAGCTCAGCTTCTGCAGGTGGCGTAGGACGGCGATGCCGCGCGGCGATAGACGATAGCCAACCGGCAGGCTCTCCGTCAGTCCGAGTTCCTTGAGGCGCCGTACGTCGGCCTTGAACGGGCGCTTCTCGCGGCCGATGCTGTGCGCGATCGTCTCGGCCAGCTCGCCGGGATGGGCCTTGATCAACTCGAGGTACTGACGCGTCCAAGGACCTCGTTTGCTGCGCGAATCCATGCCCGCGAGCGTCTGTGCCATCTGCTTTCGTTCGCTGGCGGTCAGCTTGCCCTCGCTACGCAGCGCGACGCGTTTGTCGGGGCCGGCGTACCGGACCTCGATTCGGTAAACCTGACCTTCTGCCTTGCGCTCCAATAGCGCGCGTACGTCGGCAAGGTCGGTTCCGGCGCGGCCTGCATCGTCTTCGCTTATCTCGTCGATGTCGACCGCATCGACCGCGACGAAGCCGATCACCCCAACCGACGTACGTTGTGATCCGCCCGCGACGTGCATTGGACGCTTCCATCGACGAAAGGCCAGGTCGATCTCGCCCGTGACAATGCCGGTAAGCACATAGTTGGGAAACAGCACATGGTCATCATGTCGCACCGAAGGCGCAGATCGCTACCGCAGCGGGGTGGTGCCGCGACGGACCATGGGACATACGCGACGGATCGCGGGACATACGTGACGGATCGCGAGACACTCGTGACGGACCATGGGACATACGCGACTGTGCGGTCAAGGGATTGTCGCAACACCCTGAAACCGTGAATCGAGGCCGGTATGGGTATCGAGGTAGACGCGCGTGAGGCAGTGATCAGAC